>NZ_VTSR01000001.1:0-275000 GCF_008329715.1 Gimesia chilikensis
CAGGGTACCGGTCAGACCGGCCCCGTCGCTCAGGTCGAAGCGGTCGTCCTGCGTTCCCCCGATCAGGTTCTGGAAGTCGGTAAAGTCCAGACGCTCTTCCGGTGGAGTTGCAATCGCATCGCCGGCAATCGTCGGTCGGCCGATGGCCAGATTGTTCCGTTCGGCGATAATGAAGCCTTCATCGTTGGCCGTGATGCCCCAGTAGTTATTGAGGTTCGGGCCTTCCAGCGTGTCGCTGTTGGCTGAGCCGACCAGGTCATTGATGTTGTTAAATCCAGTGCCCCCCGAACCGGTGCCCAGAATGCTACCATTGAGTTCGTAGCCCTGAAAACCATCATCAGTTCCCAGGCCTGCCAGTTGCACGTGTACGGCGTTTGCGTACGTGGTGTAGTCGATGGTATCGTAACCAAAACCTCCATCAATAAGGCCTCGCAGTACATTACTGCCCAGGAAGAAAAATTCATCATCATCCGCCTGCCCGGCCAGAATGGTATTCACACCGACCGGTGTGCTGCTTTGCAGGTAAAAATCATCATTTCCCAAGTGTCCAGCAATGGAAACAAAATTCAGATCCTCCTGCGTCGTCATGTTGACATTAATGGTATCTTCACCCTGTGTAGCCTGAACACCGAGTGTGTCGATGTTGCTGAAGGTCACGTCGGTGCCAGGAGCACTGGTCATTCCCTCGATCGTAGTCGAAGTGATATCAATCGTATCTCCAGTCAGATCGCTCAAATCATATACGCGAAGTGTGTCAGTTCCACTTTCACCGTCCGCATTGACTGTGGCATGGATGTTATCCGCAGTTGTGAAGTAACCGAGCCAGATATAATCATTCCCCAGACCGCCCAACGCGTTCACATTCGTTACCGTTCCGGCAGGCGTGGAACTAATGAAAATTGTGTCATTCCCTGTATCAGTGCCAAACACGTTGTCGCCATCCAGTTCCACATTGATGAGTGTGGTAGCAGAGTCCAGGGCGATCAGTTGGATATCCTCATTCCCGGTTCCCGAGAGGACCCGCAGATCGGTAAAGTCGTCGAACAGCAGATCGGTAAAACCGCCGTTGCCATAGATTCGCGAAACACCATCGCCGGGATTCGCATCATTGTTGATATAGATCCCCGTCGTGTCGGGTGTGGAAGAAGCATCCACATGCAGGCCCCCACCGGTTCCCGAACCGGACAGGCCGACCCCCTCGACGTTACCGAAAGAGAGCCCCAGGTCAATGTCAGTGCCGACAGTGGTGGCCGACACGATATTGCCGCTGCCCAGGCCATCGTCTACATCCGAGAAGTAACCGGCATTGTGATCGGTGATGAAGTTCACATTGATCGCGTCGGTTCCGTTCTTACCGTCGTAGTGAATCGTAATGTCGTTCACATCGTAGGTATTGGGATTGAAAATATCTTCCAGGAAGTAATCCGCGGCGGCATTCAGGTGTGCCCCGTTGGAACCGGGGATGCCTGCAGGAGCGGCTGTGGTAAACATCGGCAGACCGCCTGCGGTTTCGTTGATATTCAACGTATCGTTGTCAGCCGACCCCAGTACGGTGAAGGAGAGAATATCGGCATCGTTACCGGTGAAGAAGTTGCTGCCATTGATGTCGATCAGCAGATTCGTGCCGCCGGCATCCAGACCAACGTCGATCGTGTCGTCGGAAGCGTCTTCGAAGCCGGAGAAGAACATGTCCAGCACCAGGTGGTAGGAGCCAGCCAGGGTATTCACATCCTCAATGCTGCTGTAGCTGACAGGCAGTTCGGTATCGGGAGCCAGGAAGTTAAACGTGCCTGAACCCGGTGCGCCTCCCAGAACCAGCGCGGGATCGGTCACACCACTGAGATCAATATTCAGCGTATCCCCGGGAACCGCCGGTAGTGTGGGATCGCCGCCTACAACAGCAATCGTGGATGTGCTGCTGGGCAGGATGTTGAACGTGTCATCGTCATCACCGCCGGTCACCGTCGTTCCCCCGGGGGCGGAAATACCGCCAACCAGATCGACAGTACCCCCCACGGCATCCGGATCGCCGACACTTGGATCGACGAAGATGCCAATGGTTGTCGCAGCATTGATCTGGGAAGTCGCATCCATGGTGAAGTCATCACCGGCTGTCAGGACCACATCGGCCCCGGTTGATTCGACCGTCACACCGGGGGCAATCGTCAGGTTATCAGTGGCGGCGGGAGAGTCGGTGGCTGTGAGGGTGACTGTTCCGGCTGCCGTCACATTGCTGGCAACGGTCAGTGGGCTGGATGCGGAAACAGTTACGGCACCGTTCGTGGAAGTGACTCCCGACAGGGGAGCCACATCACCAATGATCAAGGCACCAGTATTGCTGATCACGATATCGTTGTTGGTCGTTGAAGCGGACAGTGTGCCGACCGCAGTATCGATGTCACCGATACCAGCGACACCGATCCCATCCAGGGCACTCAGGACTGCCTCATCAGCCGTAATTACGGGTGATTCAGTGGCATTGCTATCGATAATTGGTCCGCCTGTGGCAGTCACAGCAACGGTTCCCCCAACACTTTGCAGGTCGGCAATCCAGACGAAAAGCCCTGATACAGTCAGATAGCCGCCATGGGCATTGACCACGCCTCCACTCGTCTGATTGACGCTTCCCGAAGCGATGGCATCAGCGTTGGCGATCACATTGACAATCGCAGCAGTTGTTGTATCGACTAAAGAACTTCCCGTTAGAAACAGATTGTTATTAGAGAGAATATCAATCTGCCCCCCATTGGTAATTACGCCGGCCCCAATGCTGAGATCAGCTACATTTAACACGGAAATGGTCGAAGCAGCACCTGTAGCTTCGATGTCCTGATAGGTATTCATGGCACCAACATTAAGATCAATGTTGCCTCCAGCTGTTATCCCCACCAGACCATCGACGGTATCGACTTCCAATAAACCAAGTTGACTCAAGTAAATGTCACCGGCGGTCGTATCGGCGGCGATGGTACCAACCGCCAGATCGATGTCCCCTGCTCCCGCAGCACCGATGCCGGTTGCGGCCCGCAGCGCTGCGGTGTCAGCGGTGATGAGAGACGCTTCGGTACCTGTATTATCAGTAATCGCACCGGCGGAGGTTGTGATCTGAACTTCACCGCCGGTATTCAAGTTAGCCAGGGCGATATTGTTGACAGCATCAATGTCGATCAGACCGGTACCCAGACTGGTTACAAGCGATCCGTCTGCCAGATTTACTGCTCCGGCAGAATCGATGTCGATCAAAAAGGCAGCAGCGTTGGAAATTTGTACGGGGCTGTTTAACACAAAGTCACCGCCGAAGTTTTGCAGCTTCAAGGTTCCCGTAGAAGCACTGACATTATCTGAAATCGTCATCGTATCATTCGATCTCAGGTCGACGGCCCCCCCGGTAACTGTGTCACTGATCAACAACGTGCCGGTTGTCGTCAGGAAGACGGAGCTGGCCGCGGCTGTAATACCAGCCAGGCCATCGACCGTGCCGATTTCTAATGCACCGGTGTTGTCAATTGTAAATGCACCACCGGCCACGCTGGTTGCCAGAGTATTGACGTTGGTGTCAATTCCGGTAATACCACCGGGACCACCGACACGCAACGCCGCCCGATCTGCGGTGATCAGCGCATTTCCTGTCAGGTCATTGATGCCGCCGCCGGTAGCCGTCACACGGACTTCACTGGTCGTGGTCACATTTAACGATTCCACATTAAAGAAGGCCGTCAAATCGATCTCGCTGGCACCGGCATCAATCGAACCAGCGGCGCCAAATGTGATGTCCGCTGCAGTAGCCTCAATATCCACGCTACCCGTAGTAGTAAATGCGCCATTGACGTTGACCTGACCGGAAGTCAGGTCCAGGGCTCCCGCTCCAATGTCAACCGTTCCGGTGTTAATGGTATCATCGGTGCCCGCGTTGACTGTCAGATTCGCTGTGAAGGTCGAATCCAGGGGATCGATGTTGATGGCATCAGCGCCACTGCCGCCGGACAGTTCGGTGTTGATCGTCAGCGTCGCAGTGGGATGCACGAAGTTGACTGATTCGCCGAGGTCAGAATCAATCAGTGAAAGCCCATTCCCGGCACCAGCATCGTCGGAGAGTGTGATCGTCTCAGCTGCTCCGGTGAAGGTAAAGATACGATCGGTGGCGGTGATGGTATCATCAATCGGTTCCAGGCCGGTGTAGGTAATCGTGGCGGTCCCTTCGCCATTGTAGAAGACCGAACCATTGTTGTTATCTACAAACTGATGTTCGACGATCGCGGCGGTACCGCCCAGAATCTGCAGTGTGTCGCCGAGCGTTTCACCGCCGGTTCCGCCGTTGAAGGTGATTCCATTCACCGGATCGAACAGTCCACCAGCAGGATTATTGATGATCAGTGTGTCATCGCCGTTCAGACCGTTGAAGGTGAAATCTGTGTTGGCATTGAAATTGATGACCGGCCCGCCGTTGATCTGGTATGTTCCCGAGTTGGCAGTCAGAGCGGTAATAGTCAGCGTGTCATCACCGGCGGTACCATCAACGACAATGCTGCCGCCGAAGGTCAGGCCTTCGATTTCATCAAAGGTCACATCCTGAAATCCACCGGTTGCGGAAATGGTACCGCCATCCAGGCCGTCTGGTGTGAAGGTGGAAGATTCGCCCGCAGGGGTCAGGTAAGTCAGTGAATCGCCAGGGAAAGTGGGAGCGGCTGGATTGCCGCCGACAATGACAATCGTCGTCAGTAAATTCGGATTAACTGTGATGTCATCAATGTCTGTTCCGGAATAGACGGTAAGGTCTTCCAAGCCCTGGAAACCGAAGGCCGTGGCCCCCGCACCACCGACTGTCCCGCTACCGGGTAAGGTGCTGACAATATTGATCGCATCGCCGGTGGTATCGCCGGAATCATCGACAATCAATTCATCCGTACCACCGTTTCCGCTGAAGCTAAATGACGAGCTCTGGATGCCATCAACTGTTCCGCCATCATTGAGGGCGCCGCCGTTACCGTCGATGATAACCTGGTCATCATCAGAGTTTCCGTTCATACTAAATGTGAATAAAGAATCGAATGTGCCATTCAGGTTGGCCACACTCCCGACACCCGGATCCGCATTCGCATAGTCCACAGAAATGCTGATCAATGAAGTATCAGCAATCACGCTGGCAGTGGGATTTACTGTCAGGTTATCGCCAACAAACAAACCTACTAGTGAACCAAGTGACTGCACCTTTTTTCCGGCATCAATCGTCAGATCTTCTCCGGTGAGTAGCGAATCAAAAGTCCTTAACCGCACATAGTCTCCTGCGACGACGTCACTGGAGACCTGCATTGAACCGGTTGTTTCCACATTCACAACTCCGAATCCGGAAGCCACACCCACGAGCGGTGACACGTCACCAATAACCAGATTCCCCGAATTACTGATTACAACTTCATTCTCCAAGGTAAAGGCCGCTAGCGTATTGACTTGAGACTCAAAGTTAGCAGTGCCAAATGAACCGACACCATAATGGGCATCCAACCCTGTCTGAGCGGCGGTGATCAGCGGTGTTTCAGCTGCCGTATTATCCTGAATGGCCCCCTGTGTGGATGTGACCAGGACAATCCCGCCAGCACTTTGCAGATTGGCAATCAAGGCATTCCCACTTGCGTCCACGTCGATTAACCCGCCATAGGCATCGACAAGAGAACCTTCATTTTGTGTGAAGTCACCCCCGCCGAGACCATCTGCGTTTGCCGTCAGGGTGACTGCAGCGGAAGATGTCGTATCGACCAGCGAAGAGGCTCCCAGTGTCAGATCATTATCGGCCAGCAGGTCAATCGCGCCGCCGTTGGTGATCACATTGTTGGTAACATTGATGTCACCGTCAGCGGCCAGGTTAATCGTAGATGCAGCTCCCGTGGCTTCAATCTTCTGGTTGATATCCAGGGTGCCACCAATACTCAGATCGATGTTACCGCCGGCTGTAATCCCCGACAGGCCATTCACAGTACTGACCGTGGTCTGAGAGGGTTCAGACAGATAAACATCACCGCTGGTCGTATTGGCAGCGAGGGTGTTGAGAATCAAATCAATGTCTGCAGCCCCACTACCCCCGATCCCGGTCGCAGCTCGTAAGGCAACACTACCGGCACTGAGGAGTGTGCCTTCCGCAGCGGTATTATCGGTAATACTGCCGGTGGTCGTTGTCAGCTGGACTTCCAGGAAGGTGAAGATCGACGAAAGAGCAATGTTAGTCACTGCATCAATATCAATCAGTCCGATGCTGCTGTGGGTGATTTGACTTCCGTCCGCCATGGTCACGGCGCCGGCGGAATCGATGTCAATCTGATTAGCCGCATTGTTGGAAATGGTCACACCTGAATTCAGGATAAAATCCCCGCCAGTGTTTTCCAGTTCCAGCGCGCCACCTGTGGCAGAGATATTTTCTGCCACCGTCATCGTGTCGGTCGAGGTAATGACGGAAGCCCCGCCGACCGTCACGCCGACCACGGGGCCAATTCCCCCGATCTGCAGGGTGCCGGTATCATCGATGTACAGGCTCCCTGTAATATCTGCTTCCAGATTATTAACGGCCACGTTGAGTTCCGTTCCCACTCCGCCGGCGTTGCCGGTGGCTTCCAGAATCAGCGCGCCAGCGGTAATCAGACTCGGTCCCGTGATGGACCCGTTCGTGGCATCCAGAGCTGCAGTACCGGAGGTAGTCACGGGGGCATTGACGGCAATCGTGCCGGCATTGATGTCCAGGTTGCCTGTTCCGACATTGGTCGCCAAGGTCTGAAAATTGACCGCGTCATCGGTGCCCGCATTGACTGTCAGGTTCGCGCTGAATCCGCCACCTACTCCCTGAATGTTGACTGTATCGGCGCCAGATCCACCGCCGACTTCGGTATTGATGGTCAATGTCGCTGTCGGATTATTAAACGTAGTCGTCTCACCTAAAGTAGAACTGACGTTGGTCTGCCCGGCACCGGCGGAAGTAACGGTAATCGTTTCCGCACCGCCAACGTAGTTTAATGTGACATTCGTCGCGGTAATTGTTGAAGCAATCGGTTCCAGGCCGGTATAGGTAATGAAGTCGGTCCCCGAACCGTTGAGACGCACACCACCATCGCTGGCACTGTCGTACCGGTATTCGACATCGGTAGCGGAACCAGTTACTTCCAGACTGTCAAACCCTCCGCCGGCTCCGCCGTTATAGATTACGTTAATGCCGGATGCGGCCAGAGAGGTATCGACGGTCACGTTGTCATCGCCGGTCCCTCCGTTGATGATCAGCGAACCGCCGGCAATCGAACTGGCGGCGAAGGAGATCGTATGCAGGTCAACCTGCGTTGCTCCAGGAGGCGCCTGGAGGTTTTTACTCGGATCGGTGATTGTGATGATCCCGCCGGAATAGGAAATGGTCATGTTCGTATCGGGATCAGTAGACGAATCCAGTACGAAATCCCCCGCGTTGAAGCTGCCGATCATGTCAGGAAGTCCGAGCGGTACCGACACCCCATATGCAAACGCGCCACCAGACGAACCTGAGGTATGGGAATGATTCGGCGCACCAACAACGATTGAGGAACCACTGATTGAAACTGAAGATCCAAAATAATTGCTACTACCGTTGACGTGCTGAGAGAAGAATTTGTTTTGCTCAGGTGCTCCCCACCCATTCGATCCATCAAAAAGGTAGGCAGCGCCATCATCCCCATAAGCTATATCATCGTATCCAGCCCCGACGACGATCAGATCGCCACTGATCGAAACGGAAGTACCAAATTGATCTTGATAGTAATAATCGGAGGCATACAGCGTTTTAATATTGTTCCAGCCCGCTGATTCAGCCAATACATAGGCAGCACCAGCATCACCATAACCATAGTCGTAACGGGGGCTGCCTACTACCGCGTAGCCATCATCAATGTCAACTGAGTTCCCGAAATCAGAGAAACTCTGGCTGCCGGTAATCCGTTTGAACCCAATCCAGGTGTCGTCGGCCACACCGGGTCCGTTTTGCTGACGCTGATAGAGATAGACTGCACCAACAGCATTATTTTCGTTAGGCGCTCCTACGATGATAGTGCTTTCATCCGCACTGATCGAAACGGAAGTTCCAAAGTAAGCACTTCCATAGAGAACACTGGCTTTCACCTTATCGACAGAACTGGTAGCCCAGTTATCCTCTGTTGAAAAAATGTAAGCCGCTCCCGAGTTTCCAGGAGCCCCCAGAGAATCGTATCGTGCTCCCACCACAGCCGTATTGCCACGAATGGAAACCGAAGTTCCAAAATCCTCATAGGCGCCGGCAGTAGCCAGGTAGGAAGGACGTGAAAGTCGTGCTGTGTAGTTCCAGGAATCATCGCCCGTCCCGATTGTTCCATTATCATTCAGTTTATAAATGTAAGCGGCACCAGGATATGCAGTGTCATTTGCGTTGATCGCTCCGACAATCAGCGTATCTCCGTCGATATCAACAGAGGTACCGAAGCGATCGCTTGTGGGAGAAAAATTATTGGGTGTCAGAAGCGTGGAATGATAAACCCAGGTATCATCGTCCAGCCGCTCAGGTGTTCCCTGATCATTGCGGGCATAGAGATAAACGGCACCAGAATCACCATAAGTTGCGCCCGGAGAACCAGCAGAACCTGCATCTGCCGCGGCAGCGCCTACGACCATCCAGTCCCCATCGACGGCGACCGCATTTCCGGTTAAGTCGTTAGTGTGAGGTGCCGTTGAGCCAGCAGGCACCAGTTCCCCCTGAGAGGTAACTTTGGGAATATTCACAGAAAATGTTGTCTGAGACGCATTCGCTGGAACAAACAACTGAGGAGCGCCATCATCACCCACTTCTGAACCATTGATGGCAATCGTGTACGTACCGTTGTCGGCAATATCCCAGATCCCGCCGGGAGGCGTGACGGTATAAGTCACGGTCTTCGGGCTGCCATTCACGCCGGAGGCTTCGACGGCACTCACCACCAACAACGGACCACCAGGACCGGTGACGGTCACATCATTCACATCAATCGTTGAGACATCAATGGCGGAATCATCACTGTAAGTGATCGTAAAGGAATAGGACGAGTCCCCCACTTGGGCCAATCCTACAGTGGTTATCGATGTACCAGACACAGCGGGAGCAGTGTTCGGGTCAACCAGACTGACACCAAAAGTTCCCATGCTGGTTACGAAGTTATACTGACCATTGACGTTTCGAATTTTATTGGCATTGATATTAACAGAATAAGAACCATTATCAGCGGAATCCCAGGTACCTCCCGGTGCGAGGAACGTATAGCGTACTGTCAGTTGTGGTGAATTGACGCCAGAAAGAGGTGTCGCATTCACAACATTCACGGCACCAGCGGGGCCAGTAATACTGATGGCGGTTGGATCTGAGTAACCAAAGTTAATGGGATACCCCTGATTATCCTGATAAGTAACATCCAGATAAGCACTCGACGATCCACTGGTGATCCCGGTTGGGTTTGTTCTATTGACAGCCAGCGGTGTGAGCAATGTTCGATCTTCCAGAACTTCTGTGGTAGAGATCTGATTGCTGCAGGCGGTCTGCCAGCGCTGGCGGAGAGCCCGACGATCGCGAGAGCGGAAGACGGGACGTTTACGGAGACGAGAGGTGACGTTAGCAAGCCAGTTCGTAAGCAGCATCCTGGTTACTCCTCAGAAGTAAATTTTTCAGCTTAACAATAGGGACGAAATCGATGATGTGACTATCTGATTTCGACAGACCGGGCAGGCTGAATGGATGCTCTTACTCTATATTTCACTTACTCAACGCAGGCCACGCTCTCAACTCATTACTCTTTTAAGTCCCATGTGATCCATTCAGCACAATCATTACATTTAGACCTGTTTACCCAAATCAACTTTTTATTTCTACAAAAAAACTCTCTATTTTCACCTGTTTGAATAAAATTTGTCATTCCACAAGTCCAATGTACAAAAGAACTAAGATATCTTATCAATCAACCATTAAGTGAACATCAACGGTACAAATCAGCGCACATAATACAATTACTTCATATCAATAACTGTCTAAATGAGAGGCTCTGATCGCCACCTGCTTACAGCACCCGAAATGATGAATCGACGCTGATCAGAGCTGAAACCGCGTTGGGGAGCCAGCCTGGAGCCCGACAGAATTCAATGATGTCATACGACTTTTGAACGAGTCACTGTTCCGGGAACAGCTCCGGTCCTAAAATGAGGACTCAGAGCTGGAATGTAGTTGTTGTCCCGTTCTGTGCGAAACCAGGCCGCTTTTACTTCGCACTAACTCCAGAGACAGATGCAGGGCAACACCTCCTACTGCTGAACCTGACGCGCTCGCCCGTGTCTTCCCGATAATGAACCTCAATTGAGAGACACGTACGAAATCAGTCCCCTTTCGCTGCCTCGCAGCGTTGCAAATAGATCCACGAGAGAAATGACGACCCTTTCCCCCACCGAAGCTCCGTCAGCTTCGGAAGCACCAGAGACAGAACATTCATCCGAATCAACTCATTTGAGTAAAGGGCTGACGTTACTGCTGGCGACAACCGTGGGAATGGTGGTCGGCAACCTGTATTACATGCAGCCTCTGCTGGGACTGATTGCAATCGACCTGGGATTGTCGGAGAGTGCTGTCGGTAGTGCAGCGACACTCAGCCTGATTGGCCAGTCATGCGGTATGCTGCTGATTCTGCCCCTGGGGGATATCTTTAATCGACGGCCCCTGATTCTGATCTCGGTGCTGCTCTCCATCTGTGCTTTATTGCTGGTGGCCTCAGCTGATAGTCTTGGCTGGCTCTCCTTCGCCTGCCTGGCCCTGGGTCTGTCGACGACCGGCACACATATGACGATTTCCCTCGCCGCCAGCCTGGCCACTCCCGCAGAACGCGGTCGCGTCGTGGGCACTGTCGTAGGGGGCCTGCTGACGGGGCTGTTGCTTTCGCGGACGATCAGTGGAGTTCTGGGGCGGCTGATTGACTGGCAATCGATTTATTACATCGCAGCCTGCATGTTGACCTGCCTGCTGGCCCTGCTCTGGTATGCGTTGCCCAGCACGAAACCACAGATTCGCATGGGATACATTCCTTTGCTGACTTCGCTATGGAAGCTGTTCACAACAGAGAAAGTCCTCAGGGAATCGTGTGTGTTCGGAAGTTTGAGCTTTGCTGCATTCAGTGCATTCTGGATGACGCTTGTCTTTCACCTGGAGCGTCCGCCCCTGAATTATGGCAGCGACGTCGCGGGGATGCTGGGACTATTGGCCATCGGTGGTGCACTCGCTGCGGGTGGCGTCGGACGCTTGAGTGACCGTTTCGGCGCGCGTCCCATCATAGGCTTGTTCCAGCTGTTTACACTATTCTCCTTTGGAATACTCTACTTTCAGGGAGAAACACTGCTCGGGCTGGGAATCGGCGTGGTTCTGATGGACCTGGGAATCCAGGCCGTGCATGTGGGTAATCAGTCGCGGGTCTACAGTCTCTCTCCCGAAGCCCGTAACCGCCTGGGGACGATTTATATTGTGATCTACTTCGCGGGCGGTGCACTCGGTGCAGCAGTTGGCGTCTGGAGCTGGACCGAATTCGGCTGGGCCGGCGTCTGCAGTTCCAGTGCCCTGTTTATGCTGATGGCTACTCTCTACTGGCTGCTCACCATTCGCCGAAATCGGGTTTGACGATTCGCACGACAGTTCACTTACCGATATTCGCAGGCTGTTGAAAATGAATCAGCGTCGCGCTGTGCCAGGTCTTCTGCTCTGTTTCCACATAGCCGGTCTCCCGGGCAATCGCGCGGATCTGGTTGAGCGAATTCTGGTTCAGGTCGGTATCGGTGGCAGCGGCGACCCAGAACGATCCCGGATCGGTTTTCCAACTATCGAGTAGATTCTGAAAGAAAGCAATCACTCCTGACTGCGGATTCCAGATATATGGCAACGCGTAGCGGGGATGAGGTTCATCTACATAGAACCGACTCACCCGGCAGGCCACGTATTCCAGAAATACCCGATCCTCCGTCAACGCAGGAACCAGGTAACTCTCGGTCAATCCACTCTGGACCAGCAGGGGTTCGCCTGGTTTTGAGTTCTCAGCAATGAAGGCATTCAGTTCCCGCCATTCGTATTCGGTCGGGGATCCGAGCCGCCCCATATCCCAGGGCCCCAGAGGGGACATAAACCAGGCTGCGATGAGTACGACCACCGTTGCCCCCACGGAGGTCATCCAGTGCCGCGTCTGAGTCAGCAGCAGTGCAATAAAACAGGCCCCCGCGGGTGCATAAGCAACGCGATAACGGGGATTGGCCAGACTCGACATCTCTCCCGAGGAAAGTACCGCCAGGATCAGTAACGGGAGCAATGAACAGGTCGCTGTGATCCATAGTTCTGAGCTGGAGACGGGCTGCGCAGAACGACGCTTGAGTGTCATCAGTAGTACGAGACCACCGATCGGCAGGCCGATCCACCAGAACGGGCCGATCAGATTCCAGATCGAGGTATCACTGCCGCTGAAGTTCAGAATCGGTCCCCACAGCTTGAGCCGCAGCAGGGTCGGGATCAGGGGGAGACCGAGCAGAATCACCAGTCCGGCTGCGAGCACAAGTCGACTGAGGGTGGTGCGATTGAGATCGCGTTGCCACCAGCAGCTGACTGCGACCGCGAGCCCCGAGAGAATGACCAGCAGTGCCGATGTGTAATGAGTCCAGAGTAAGGCGATGGAGGAGAAGCTCCAGAACAGTGCCGCTCCCAGCGAACGGGGCTGGCGTTGCCAGCGGATCGTAGCCCAGATCACGGCTGCTCCCAGCATGAGTACGAGTCCGTAACAGCGGGCAATGCGGACTTCATCCATCGCTTCCGGATGCCAGGCGACCATTAACGCAGCCAGACCTCCTGTCAGCGGAGACCGCATTTCCTTCCCCGCCAGCCACGTAATCCAGATCGCGCCCAGAGCACACAGAGCCGAGGAGAGTCGAAACGCCAGTTCCGATTTTCCCAGGACCTTGAGAAACCCGATCTGAATCCAACTGGACAGGGGTGGAATCGCGGCGTAGTCCAGACTCCGCATCAACGAAGAGCCGGGCAGATCGGAATCGATAATCCAGTAGGAACAGTGCTCATCGAGAACCAGCGGTCCGCCTGACAACAGGGGATACATCAGCAGGCACCAGCTCAACAGCGAAAGTGCCAGTAACCCGCGACCGACCAGGGTCAGTCGTTGATCTTCAGTTGATGGCAGCGCCAGTTCTTTTTGCTCCATCAATTCAGGTCCGGAGTACAACAAACAGGTGGGAGCTCATCTCTGGAATGAGCACGATGCGACAGTGTTGTTCAACAGAAAATCAGCGAGGATCATAGTTGCTGATGACTGTTTCAAAGTCTACTTTTTTAACACGTGTCTGGCCCCCTGTCCACCCCTGACAGACAATGGTCTCGGATGTCAGACTCCCCGCGAATTGCACTTCCCCTGTCCGGACTTGTGATTACGCAAACAGTACTCCCAGCAGATAGAAGGCTCCGCCAATCAGCCCGAGCACCAGTGCGGCGACCAGCAGAATAAAAGCCAGGTAAACCAGCGACAGACTCAGACTCAGGGTCATTTTAAGCAGACCTGCCGTGATCCGCGGTGCGAACCATCCGCTACCGGCGACCAGTAACAGCCCCCAGCCCGTGAATTCGTATTGCACACCTGCCACCAGGAACAGGAAGACGCAGATCAGCTTGAGAACCGTACCTGTCCAGGCAGGAACCCAGGTGAAGGCGCCGCTTCCATACTCGATGATGGTCTCGGCCCATTCGGAACCGAAGTCGCCTGCTTCGGCGAAGGCGTCATCCAAAATGCCCGGCCCACTCTGCGAGGGCCGATAGGTCATGCTCAGAGCCTGGTCTCGCTGCTTCTGTTCATGACGGTAATGTTCTGCCCCCAGCGAACTGTAGGTGTTGTCGTAGTATCCGGTTGCTCTTCCCAGCAGGTAATCGCCCAGTTTGTGGTCTGTGGAATCGTAAATCGCCATGTTGATTTCCCCTGAAGGTGTCTGTGACTGGTTGTGTTCCCCTCGTGATAAGCTTGGCGACAGGCTGAGGAAATGTGTGCAATCCGATTGGAAACCTTTTTCGAAATCCAATTTTTTTCTCGTTCCGCCGCTGGTAGAAACGAAATCCGGGGCATTGCGTCCGCTTGAAGCCCCCTTATAATGGGTCACATCAATCAGATAGTGAATTTCTGTTAGCGAGGAACAGAATCCCCCCATCCGATTCATTCGAGAGCAGCAGGCCACACCGATGACCGTACCGCCAGACGGAACCACAAACAGCTGGGATCAATCGATTTACGACCAGCTGCATGGTCTGGCTGAACGGGCTTTAAGTCGCGAAAGTGCAGGACATTCCCTGCAACCCACGCTGCTCGTTAACGACGCGTACCTTAAACTGCAGGAACAGCAGAATCTCGATCCCGCAGATCGATCCCTGATGCTGGCCGCCGGCGCGACCATCATTCGTCGCCTGCTCGTCGATTACGCCCGGCAGCGGAAGCGACTCAAACGGGGAGGAAATGACGGTCGTGGAATTCCGTTGCACATTTCTGTCGCCGATGACGCCAATCAGTTAGACATCCTGGAATTGAATGACGCCCTGGAGACGCTCGCCAGCGAGTTACCCCGGGCAGCCAGGATTGTGGAACTGAAATTTTTTGGTGGTTTGACGGGCGAGGAGATCGCCGAACAGCTGGATGTCTCATTGCGGACAGTCAACAACGACTGGAAGTATGCGAAAGCCTGGTTGTATCGTGAACTCGGCCCGGGCACAGAAAGTGATTCTGCAGATGAGTAATTCACACGCGGAGAAAGTCCAGCAGACATTCCTGGCGGCTTTGGAAGTGGACGATGAGCAACGAGACGCCTGGCTGATTCAGGAATGTGGTTCTGACGAAGCACTGCTCACGGAAGTCAGGTCGCTGTTGAATCACGCCGATCCCTCTGTTGATTTGTTGGAACAGAAGCTGGATGAGGTTGTAGCTGATATACCTCAACTGGATGAAGAAGCGGAACCGGTTGCGACTCAAGAAACAGACGAACCAGAGGAAGATATCGACTGCGATGACTTTCTTTCGAAACTGTCCGAAGTTGGCGTACTCTCACCGGACGAATTTGCATCGGTCAGCGATTCGGTTTCGACAGGAACGCCTCCCCCTGATGCACGGCAGCTGGCTTCGCAACTCGTCACCAACGGCAAGCTGACCTCGTACCAGGCGTCCGCCCTGCTTAAAGGTGAGCCTGAGCTGTTAATCGACAAATACCTGATCCTCGATCTGATCGATGTCGGTGGCATGGGCATGGTCTTCAAAGCCCTGCACCGCACGATGCACCGAATCGTAGCTCTGAAGATGATGTCACAGCAGATGCTGGCTTCGGAAGATCAGGTGCGACGTTTCAAACGGGAAGTCCGCGTTGCTGCAACGCTCGAACATCCGAATATCGTCCGGGCCTATGATGCGGACGAGGCGCGGGGCGTCCATTTTCTGGTGATGGAATATGTGCGCGGCGACAACCTCAGCCGGATCGTGCGTACTTCCGGTCCGCTTTCCCTGAACCAGGCCGTCGACTGTATTCGACAGACCGCGATCGGACTGCAGCACGCACACGAACATGGCATCGTACATCGGGACATCAAACCTGGGAACCTGCTGCTGGATGTTCAGGGAACGGTCAAAATTCTCGATCTGGGTCTGGCACACATTGATGACTCCCTGCGACATACGCCTGCCGGATCCGAAACCACCGATGATGAGAGTGGCCGCCCGTTCGTCAGTCAGTCAGAACTGACGGCAGCCGGTGCGATTCTGGGGACGGCGTCGTTCATGGCTCCCGAGCAGTCTCTGGATGCGCATCTGGTAGACTTCCGATCCGACATCTACAGCCTGGGCTGCACGCTCTATTTCCTGCTGACCGGTGAAGCCCCCTACACCGGAAACACGATCTTTAAAGTCTTCGTCCAACACCGGGAGGGCGACATTCCCCCGTTACAAAAGCAACGCCCGGATGTCCCGGATTCCGTCGCGGCCGTCTTTAAAAAAATGGTCGCCAAGAAACCAGAAGACCGCTATCAGACTGCCCGGGAGCTGATTGTCGCCCTGGAAGACTGTCACATTCCGCCGCCGGTTAAAGAAGTGCCTCAACCGTCCCGAAAGACTGTTGACACCCCATCTGATCCCGGACCGACCATCAGTGATCCGGGGACGATTCAACATGCCGGCTCCTCCAGTTCTGCTCAGAAACATTATCTGCTGGCAGCGGCGTGTGCGATTGTGCTGGTAGGTATCACAGCCTTCCTCTGGCCACGCGAGTCTGATCAACCGGTTGTGCGAACCGACAACGAAAAATCATTTGAGGCCACTGAACCCGTTCCTGCTCTCGTCACAGCGCCAGCTGAACAAGAACAAAAAGCAAATCAGCCAGTCACACCACAGACCTCGCTGGCTGACCTGCTGGCCTCGGGAGAATGGGAATGGCAGGTGACCAAAAACCTGGGCCCCCAGATTAACTCGAATGACTTTGAATTCAGCGGCGATATGACTGCTGATAAATGCACCCTTGTTTTCTCGACAGGCCGCAAGAATCCACAATATGAGAATCGCAATTTATGGATCTCGACACGACCCTCCCAAACTGCAGAGTGGAACACTCCGACTTTACTCCCCGCTGAGATTAACACCGATGGGAATGCAGTATTACCCCAGATCTCGGCAGACGGCTTGCAGCTTTCATTCAAACGAGATGCATACTGGTATCTGTCGACGCGCAAGAGTCTGAATGATCCCTGGCAGGAAGCAATTCCCGATCCCATCGCCGTCGGTGACAGACGCGATTACCGGCTCACCCCTGACGGTTTGACTGCCTTTCGCCCCATCATCATTGCCCCAGATCAGAAATCAGCCAACAAAGAAAGCAGCCTGTGGATCTGGCGGCGCGACGCATTAGACAGCCCCTTTGGGGAACGATCAGAGGAACCACTGCCCGTTGACCAAAGGATTGGTAATGTTGGTTCCCTGAGCAATGATGGACGGTTCTATCTCTTCTATCAAAAAGAAGATTGGGAAGATGATCAGGATGAAGCCTTGAGTAAGCTGCACTACTCAACTCGTCCCGACTGGAATTCGGCATGGTCAGAGCCGGTTCTGGCTTTTAAGGACGATCCCAATCCTTCGGGACGTCCCCGGTTATTGCGGGATGGCAGAAGCTTTCTGTTTGTTGCCGGCCGACCCACTGGTTATGGGGCCAGCGACCTCTGGCTGGCTGAACTGGTCCGCAAAACGCCTGAGGCGGAGACCAGCGAAACCACGGACACCAGCCCAGCTGAAGAGTAGGTTTGGTCGGTTGTGACGATTTCGCGCTTTGAACCACAGAGCCGGAAACCGGCGATCGCTTTCCTGTACAGTGGAATTCGGGTACCTTGTGGATCTATCGGATTCAGCTGATCCACTACCCATTTACAACAGGAGAGTCTTTAGATGAAAGCGTTCTTAATTCTGATCCTCGGGGCGACGTTAATGCTGAGCAACATAGCTTACGCTCAGAAACCTGCCGGAAAATCATTTGAGGCAGGAAAACCACTGGGAGCCGTCAATGAGGCCGGGGAGTTTGTTCCCCTCTCCAGCAATGTCAAGGTGTATGGCAGTTTTCGTTTTGCGGAGAGCTGCGTCTACGACGCGACCCGCAATCTGATCGTCGTGATGAATGCCGGGGTTTCCCAGGACCAGGCGAAAAATGATGGTTATGTTTCGCTGTTGAATCCGGATGGGTCCGTGCATACCACAAAATGGATTGGGGCAACGCGCAACGGCCTGACGCTCAATCATCCACTGGGGAGTGCGATTCACAACGGAACCCTTTATACCGCGGATATCGATGTGGTCCGCACGTTCGATCTCGCGACCGGTAAACCCGGGAAAGCCTATCCTGTGGAAGGTTCCACATTCCTGAACGGCATTGCCGTTAATAAAGGGGGGACAATCTTTGTTTCCAATTCGAAGCCGGAAAACCGCGTCTATAAAATTACCGCGGATGGCGACGTTTCGATCTTCGTAGACGGCGATCCGCTCAAGATTCCGAACGGCGTCGCCATCGATCCGGACGGAAACGTGGTCGTGGTAAACGTCGGCAACAACGACGTCATGACCTTTAATCCGGATAATGGCAAACTGCTCCGCACCGAGCACGCCGCGGAAGGGGGCAACGATGGCCTGGTGATTCTCCCCGACGGAACCAAGTATGTCAGCAGTGTCCGTTTCGGCAGTGTCTCAAAAATCAGCCCCGGTAAACCGGCCCAGGTCATTGCTTCGGGCATTCCGAGTGCCGCTTCGATGGGCTACGATTCCAGACAGAAGCAGTTGATCATCCCCATGAACAATAACAATGCCGTCGCTTTTCTCAAGCTGGAAGACTGAGCTTCCGCAGGCGGGAACAATCTTTCTGTTCGAAATAGAAAACGAGGGCAGGTGCCTGACAGCCCTGCCCTCTCAGAAAGATTTCGCTAATGTGTCGAGCTAATGCTCAACCAGCCGGTTGACGTTTATTTCTGTTTCAGCCGGGCTTTTTCGGTCGCTTCGCGTTTCTGCACATCCTTGGGATGTTTGGAAAACGACTCAAAGACATCGCCAATCACCCGATCCGCCAGCAGGCTGAGTTCGGTGAGGATGATGGCTTCGGCTTCCGCGGTCAGCCTGGAACGGTTGGGTTCGTAGCCGCCCACCTGGTAGGCGTCTTCGGTCGCGATGTAGCCGATGTAACCGTTGGCGTAACCGACGATAATCGGAATCGCGCGATCGGCGATATCGCGTTCCAGTTTCAACCCGTATTCCACCATCGGTTCTCCCGGCATCGTCAGCAGCAGGTAGGGGCCGATTTTCAGAGCCTGCAGTTCGGCATCGATACGTCCTTCTTTGCCGGGCAGCGAAACGACCGTATTGGCGACGCGAATCTGGTAAAATTTGGGACGCTTCAGCAGTTCTTCGCGGATCATACTGCGGGCCAGCGTGCGGACCACGGCGCTCCCCAGGTCCCGGCCGGCCCACTGGATGTCGGCTTCATCGGCACAGCGATAAGGATACCCGGGCAGATTGGGACGAATATCGCCCGCACACCCCTGCAGGAACAGTGAACTCGTCTGATTGCCGTAACACATTTCGACGAAGGTCTGGGCCTCTCCCGGAAAGTCGGCACTCATCTTAGGAAAGCCGGTCGGGTACGGCATCGATCCTTTATCGCCCCAGGTGAAGAAACAGGGATGGCAGACCGCGTGCATCAGCACCGCTTTGGGAGTCAGGGATTTTCCATCATCAAAGCGGAGCACCTTCACCCGCGGGTCATTGGGGCCGTCTTCGTTCAGGCGGACCACGGCGCGGCCGTTGATCACCTTGCGACGATTGATGCCGAAGCTGATTTCATCAACTCCATATCCGACGGTCACCGGGGTCATGTCAGCCGCCGCCTGTTTCGCGGCAGCGGTGAGCTTTTGGATCAGTGTTTTGCCCCACTCCGATTCAGTTTTAAAGCCGGGGCCGGAGTGATTGTGAGAGGCGGTCACCATAATGTTGGCTGCAGGGATGCCGGTCGCTTTTTCGATCTCCTGCCGGGAGAGTTTGACGATCTCTTCGTAGGCTCCGATGAGGTCCAGCGTGATGATGGCGACCTTGGTCTGTCCGTCATCCAGAATCAGTACCCCGGCCCGCAGAGGATCGCGGACGCCGGTGACTTTGCGACGATGTCCCACCACTTCCAGATCTTTGACTTCAGCGGGGGTGATATCAACCTTGGCAACCCCCGCTTTGAGATTCGATTCGACAGGAAAGGCTCCGCCTGCGGCACTGGAACGGTCTACGAAACAGGGAGCAAACAGGAGGAGGACACACAGACTTCGGAACAACAGGTGCATGGTCGGCTTCATTTCGTTGATAGAGTTTTGTGGATTCAACCATGCCCCAACGATGGAAGACAGTCGAATCGAAGGCGGGATATTTCCAGACTCCCGACTGACGGTGAGACAGACGGAATGGGGAGGAACTCTCAAAGTTAAGCGCGTGTCTCCAGTTTAGACAGGCCTGCGGGCAGGATCAAGCATATTCGGAGGTCTCTACCAGTTCACAAGACCTTCAACCATTGGTCCAACCTTTTAAGCCAGCAATTCAGCTATGTTCTATAATCGCCTCTGAAAAATCACAGACCCACTGTTTTCGAAAAAAGGAGGGCGAGATCATTTCAAATTGTGTCGATGACAACCATTTTCCATGCGATTTTCCCACTCGATTGCAACCCTGAACCGGAACGACTTTCCCGAGATACTGTCGGTTCAGTTCAGTTTTGGAGCGGTTTCTGAACAGGCAGGCATAGAACTCCAGAAATTCGAGCCCAAAGTCATAATAGACCTTCACGCGCCACTTCGAATCGGGAGATATCCAGGAAGGTTTTACATATCCGCTACACTCATAATGTTGAAGCTCAGCCTGCACGCGGGCCTCATCCAGGGGTTGAGTCTCCCATTGATACTGTCGGGCGAGATACGTTGCACAATCACACAAAGCTGTAAAAATCAGCCGTTTCTTGTCGCTTTCTGCTGCCCCGACATAATCTGCGAATGGAAACAGCCAATTGAAGATCAGCACATCAGGCTGTTCGGGATCCAGATGGTGGCGCTCGTTTAAGTCGTCAGGATTATCCGTAAACATTAATGCGAGCTTCTTAGTTCCGTCGGTCGTCATCTTTCGATCAATCAACTTAAGGAACAGAACGTTGACGCATTCCACATCCCGCGCGAATTTTCCGACAAACCCATCTTTATATTTTTCAGCGAGCCCTTCAGAGGCATGAATTGTCACATCTCTTAAATGCATACAACGACCTTAGTAAAATTCCGTCAGAGTGCTATCACAGGTCTGTTTCTTTAGTGTTCGATTCACTACCACTCACTATCACCAACAACCTGACATAACAGCATAACAGGAACATCAGATGAACGAGAATGAAATCAGTCTTGAAGACTTCGAACAGGTTGAAATTCGTGTGGGGCGGATTGTACAGATCGAGCCGTTTCCAGAAGGCCGTTATTCCAGCCATGTACTGCAGATTGATTTTGGGGATGAGTTGGGTACCCGGAAATCACTGGCCCGGCTCATCCCGAACTACGCCGACGCGGACCTGATGGGGCGACAGGTCCTGTGTGTGGTGAATCTGCCACCACGCCAGATTGGTAAACATCGATCTGAAGTGCTCACGCTGGGAGTTCCCGACGCAGAGGGGAACGTCGTGTTACTGCGACCAGACCGCGACGTCCCCCCTGGTGGAAAGTTGTATTGAACCCCGCTCTTATTTCGTTTTCGGGCTGGTGGGTACCAGAATTTCCCCCGGAGTGAGAGCGAGTACGGCTGGAATGCCGACGAGTTGCACGTAATGGTCTTCAAAGCCCCCCTGGGTGGGACGTTCCAGAACCAGACGCCAGAGCGCTCCCGGACTGTTCTCAGATTGCGTACGGGTAAACAACGTCGGTTGGGCCACATTCTGTTCGGACCAGACCTGCTTGCCGGACGGGTCAAACAGTTTCGCACTCACGCGTTCCCCGGCCCCTTCACCGAAGACCCCCACGGCCCATTTCTCTACACCTGCCGGAACATAGAAATAGTAGGCGCCGGTCGAAGCCATCAGACGAACTGGTGCACCATCTGAGACCAGACAGAGCGGATGGGAAGACGCATCCACCCGCATATAATTGGGACCCGGATCACAGTTGAGTTGATAGACGCCGGTTTCGGGTGCCTTGAATTCACAAGTGGCACTCTCCTGGAAGGGAACTGACGCGACGGGAATGGTCTTCCCTGAGGGCGCGATGACCGTGACAGGCATCTTATCTCCGGTGTAGCGGCCGAGCTTCTGATAGGACAACTGCACCGCGACCTGGTCCCCCTGTTTCGCAGAGAGCAGATAACGCGCGCGTTGACGCTGACGGACGGAACGGCGTTTGCCTGGCTTGAACGGTTCACTGGCAGCCAGGGGTTGCAGCTGTGAGACTTCGGTTTTGTACGGAGCGATATCGCCCGCGGGGCTGGCAGGCATCCATTTTGCGAGCAGAGCCGGGCTGAGGGTGACCTCTTTCATCTGTTTTCCCTGCTCCACACGGAGGGTCCCTGTGATCTTCGCAGCTGCGGACAGATAAGAGGCATCGTGAAACGTCATGACCGGACGCGCGACCGACGATTTCACAACGCAGTGCTGGAAGATGACACCCCCGATTTTTCCGACGGCTCCCGGTCGGGCCGCAAACCGGATCGAGGGGATCTTTGCTTCATCATTGTCCGGGCCGCTGATCGTGCACTCTTGAAACAGAACCGGACAGGTATCGGCAGGTTTATCCTGAATGTTGACGGGGGTCTGCTCGGTACTGGCGAACGTGCAGTTCACAAACTCGATCGAACCGGAGACGCTGCCAGGCGATTTGTTGCCGGTCGTCAGCGACAGGCTGCGTTTGGTGCCCGTGCTTTTACAGTTTTCCAGGCGGATCGAAATCGGTTGCGAGTCCCGGTTCAGATTGGGCAGATAAAACAGGAATCCGCCCCCCTGATTGTTTTCGGCCCTACAGTTCCGCAGTACACAGTTGATGAGACATTCGCTGGGATGATTGGGCTCGAAATCGATCCCCGCCATAGGAGGCGTTCCTGCGGTTTCTTTGAAAACGGAATCTTCAATGAGCAGATTTTCGGCACTGATCACGCTGACGCCCTGTCGATAGTTTCGATCGAAGACGACGTTTCGAATCGTGATATTCTGATTGGTCACGCCCCGCTTCGCGACGCCCAGGTAAATGCCGTCGCCGCCGGTCTCTTTGATTGTGAGCCCGGTAATTTGGACGTCAGAGCAACTCCGCAGGCTGATTCCGTTCCGCCACTCTGCCTTTTCATAGAGCGCTGAATCGTAGTCTGCACGGCGCATCTGCAGCGTCGCTCCCGGACCGGTGAGACGAATATTCTGTTTGAGGGAAGCGTTCAGCAACGAAGCGGTCCGGGGTTTGAACTCCCCTTTTTTCGCCAGGAGGACAGCACCTTCCTGAAACACAATCTCCTGGTTGCTGGCCAGGTGCAGCGGTTTGACGATCCAGGGAGACGACATTTTCTCCACGATGACTTTTTTCGCACCGGAGTTAATCGCCGCCTGTAGCGCCGCCGTAGCATCTTCTGGATCAAAGCCCCACCAGGCAGCATACGCGATATCCGTCTTCCCCGCCTTGAGGTCATCAATTGCCGCCTGGTTGACAGAGGCAGTCGGTTCCGCTTTGACGACAGAGATTAACGTGAGACAGACCAGAAGTAAGAGCGCAGGAACGCGAAGCAGAGACATCAGCAGGACTTTCATTCGCAGCAGGCATGAATGGAATTGAATACCGTTCAAAAAAAAGTTGGGGGAACACATTGTATTCCCCCAACTTAGAATTCCATCTTCGCTGGTGCAAGTCATCCCGCCTTGCGGGCATCAGATTCTGCTACTTACTGATCCCAATCACAGCCAGACCCGCACGGGCACCCGCATCACCGGATGGCTGGCTGGTCAGATCGTCAGTACCGGCATGGACTACAAAGGCACGTCCGATTACATCCGACAATTCAAAATCATCCGACTGCTTGTCAATCATGGCGACACCATTCTCGTCTGCGACAATATTTCCCAGATCACCAGCATGGTGCTGAGCCTTATGCGGGCCTCCATGCTCGTGTCCCTCTGGTGCGTAATGCCCACCGGCAGAACTGCCATCGTCGGCACTCAGATCACCATACTGGTGAATATGGAATCCATGCTTTCCGGGTGTCAGGCCTTTCACCTTCCCTGTAATTGAGACTTGGCCGTCTTTCTGCTTGAGATGGATCACACCCGCTGTTTTAAACTTCTGCGTAGGCTGAACCACCGCGACAGCGCGGTTCAACTTGTGTTCCTTGTGGTCGTGATCATCGTTCACGGCCAGTAACGAGGTGCTTAAAGGGAGCACCGCGGTGACGGCACAGACGAGAAAAGATTTCATGAATCGGTTCCTTTTCGCAAGTTTGATATCGATATATTATGTAACTCTGCCTCTGATTTTGTGAGAGGCAGCTTAAGCCTGGGCGGCAGCTGAATTGGTAATTTCGGTCGCGATCTGCGTCAGTTTCTTGTCGGCATTCCCCTCTTCATCCAATGTCTCCTGGAGAATGTCGGCCAGATCCTGCTTACCGATTTGCTTGGCAAAATTACGGGCTGATCCGTACCCTGCCATCTCGTAGTGTTCGACGCGTTGTGCAGCAGCAATTAGTCCGGCATCTTTGACCAGCGGATCACCGTCTGCTTTCAGGATCTCATCACCTTCGCGGATGAGCCCCTTCATCGCTTCGCAGGCCTTGCGTTTGGGTTCGCATTCCAATCCTTTGAAGACCGCTTCCAGGCGGTTGACGTGTTGCCGGGTCTCCTCCAGATGGGAATCGAAGGCGGTCTTCAACTCTTTCGATGAAGCGGCCTCGGCCATTTTGGGAATCGCGTCAATGAGCCGGTTCTCGGCATCATATAAGTCCTGAATCTGATCCACGAACAGGTCCTGCAGTGTGGATAATTTTTGACCATTTGAAGATCCCATTTCAGTCCTCCTGTCTCTAACGTTTGAGATGAGATGTTGTGCCGGGAGACAGATGAATTGATCGACTCCCGCTCAGCTTATTCGGGCCGCAACTTCTATTCCGATGGCGAAGAACCTGCAGCATTCTTTCAGCAAGCCGGAGAGTGAGGACCCGTTATTGACTGGCAAGGCTGTCTTTAGAAATACTCTGAATCCAGTCCAGCATTGTGCACTGAAAATAATTGCAGACAGAATTCTTGACCTGATCGTCGGCTGTAACACCATTCTGGTTGCTGTGCGGCCAGTGGAAGTTGACGTATCAAGAGCGCGGCAGTCCGCAGGTCAGTGCGACATTCTGTCTGAGAGTGCAGACGCGTTGACAGAAAAAGAAAAAAGGGCGAACTGCATTTACAGTTCGCCCTATGCGTGTCGTAATTCAATTTGACTACGTTTAGTCTTAGCTGGAAAGTCAGATCGCTTACTGCTGGCTGAAGGTCTGATCCCGCAGGCTGGAGTCGCCGCTGTCATCCCGTACGCTGTTGAGGCCACCGGTCAGTACAAAACCATCGATCTTGGACTGGGCTCCGGCCAGTTGTGCCTGGGCATCGACGTACTTCAGGTTCGTATCAAAGAAGGTTTTTCGGGCCAGCAGGATCTGTACGAAGCCGACCTCACCCGCCTGGTAAGCCTGATTCGCCAGGTCCAGGGACTCTTTGGCACTAGGCAGAATGTCGTTCGAATACAGATCGATGGCGGCGGTTGCAGTATCGTACTCTTTAGAGACGACGGCGAGGCGTTCTTCGATCGAGTTTTTGATGCGCAAGGCTTCCATCTGGGCACGACAGATTTCTGCATTCGCAGCGTCGATGTTCCCCAGGTTCTTGTTACTGAGTGGCAGAGGAACGCCGATCTGCAGGTTGAGCATCCCCGAGTTGGTACCATAGTCAACCCCGGCCCCCAGCTGTGCAGTCATGTTGGGAATGGGCTGAACTTCCTGTCGTTCGAGGGCTGCATAGGCGCGGGATATCCGGTCGTGGGCTGCCGCGTATTCCGGACTGGAGGTAACGATGTTCGACGCCAGGCCTTCCCAGTCGACGATCCCCGACTCAGACGGCAGTGTTCCTTCCAGGCGCGAGTATTCCATTTCGGGGACACCGGACAACGCGGCGATTTCTCTCCAGACGGCAGCCAGTCTGGCCTGCGTCTGTCGCCTTGTCAGCTGAACCTCGTTCAAGAGAATCTTGGATTGCAGAATATCGACGCGGGTTCCCTCGCCGGCTTCCATCCGCTGCTGGGCGAAATCGACCCCTTTTTCTGCGACCTCTGAAAACTCGCGGATCAGGTCCAACTGTCTCTGCAGAGCCAGTGCCTGGTAGAACCGAATCTGAATATCAGTTCTGACGCGGAACCGCTGGGCTTCGAGTTCCTGGAGCTGAGCTGCCAGGGTGGCATTCAACACCCGGTTATTCAATTCCAGTTTGTTCCCGGTCACGAACTCCCGTTCGACATACGCAATATGCTGGTCGGTCCCACGGTCGGCCAGCTGTTGCGCCTGGTAGCCCACGGTCGGGTTGGGACGTGTCGTGACCTGCTCCCGGAATCCGGCTGCTTTCTGCGTTGTGGCGGCCAGTTCCTGAATGGCCGGGTTGTTTTCCAGGGCGATCGCTTCGAGTTGATCCACGGTCATGCCCCCCGCAAGCACGGCCTGTTCCCCAACAGCAGGTGCCTGGATGGGTTCCAGCGGCGACGGATACAGCTGCTCTTCGGCGTCGATGAGCTTGATTGATTCCGATTTGTCAGAGCTGCCGTCGGTCGAATCAAGGCTGACGGTGGAAATGAATTCCTCTTCCAGGGCGTCCAGCTCATCCGTTTCCCGATCCTGGGCTTTGGCCTCTGCTTTCTCAAGGGCGGCGACGAGTGGCTTCTTCGGCTCAGCCTCTTTTTGCGTGAGGGAGCGGTTCATGGAACAACCTGTCACAAGCAGCGAACCTGTTAGAAAGGCGATTCCGAATGTCTTTACCTGAAATCTGTAACCGTCATATTTTAGTTTTACCATGATAGACTTCGACACCCGTTAACGTTGCAGAATTGTTGGATCGACCGATTATCCGTAATTTGGCGATACACCAGTTCTGTTCGGTTCTGCTGATCGCCCGACCTGAATCAATCCAATGAATTCCGGACCAAAGTAACTACTATGGCTCTAGTAATCATCAGAACCCTTACAGCTTATCTTTTCGAACCCCCGGCTGAGATCACACTGAATTCTGTACAGGAATGACCGGGGGCTTCAGGTTCAAATGTCTGTTTTACAGGAGTGACAGGTAAAAACAGATAAAAAATCCGACTCAAGCATTGTATTTGCTGTGGACGAGAAGTATGAATTAGAGAGTACAATGTTCGAATCATCCTCTGATTCCTCTTATGCCTGCTTTAGAGTCCCACCAGTCACTAACCAGCCAACCCCAAACGAGAGTCCGTCATGTTCAACCTGAACATCACAATTCGTTGCCTGCTGCTACTGCTTATAGCATGGCCGGGACCTCGTCCGGTGGTACACTCCCATGGGGATTACCTGAGCCAATGCGGTAACTCTGCTCTGCTGGCAATGCACTTGCGGATTTATCATGGCGAACAGAGCTCGCAACCGGGAGTGCCTTGTTCATCACATTACCACTGGGGTTGCAGTGGGAGTGATTTTGACAAAACCGTCCCCGTCAAACTGACGGAAGGGATGACCGTCGCTGCGACCGAACTGGAAGATGTTCCCGGAGATCAGCTGACGACAGACTACCTGGGGTCGGAACTGTGCCTGACCACAGACGCCGCAGGTCCCGCTGCCCGCACTCCCTGGCAGCCCGCTTCTCTTAAGCAGACCGACCTGGATCTGCAGCAGCTCTTCTGTAAGTGGACCTGCTGACCGCGCGCTGTTGAGCAGTCTCTTTTCTGTTTCCCTGCCTGCTGATGTTGTGCGCTCATACGAACGCCATCGTTTAAAGCAGAAGGCGATCCGCCTGCGATAGCCGGATCCAGCTCCAGTCTCTTGAGGTACCTTTATGAACCAGACGACAGGTCAATTACCGACACAGCCAGTCAACGCCAGCCACAAACCGGTATTGTTTCTCGTACTCGCAATCATCGCGATTGTCGCCGGTGTGGGGATTTACCAGTTCCGTTCACACAAACCAACCACCGACTCAGCACCGGCTCCGGAAGCATCACAGCAGACCGGGGCCACCTCAGAACAGGCTCCTCAGAAAGAGAATTCCGGGCCCGTTACCATCACGCTCCCCGAATCGAAATGGAAGGTTTCCGGTTTGCAGATTGAACCGGTCGCCACGGGTCGATTTGAAGAGACGATTCGCCTGACGGGTAAAGTCTCTTTGAACGAAGATAAAGTGGCTCACATCTACCCAATGGTCGAAGGCTCCGTTGACAAAGTTGAAGTGGGACTGGGCCAGGTCGTGAAGGCCAACGATCTGCTGGTGGTCGTACACAGCCGGGAAATCGGTCAGGCGAAACTGGATCTGTACCAGGCACGGCTGCAGCAGGAAATGGCGGTGGTCAAAGACAAGATCCAGCAGGAAATTGCAACGAACACGAGGCAGTTACTGGCAGCGTTACGCAAGCGGGAGCCGATCAACGAAATTGAAGAACGGTTTCGCAGTCGCAGCATGGGCGATTATCGGGAACGACTGTTAATGGCGTATGCCGGTTATCTCAAATCCGATGCCGATGTCGAACGTCTGGAAGAACCGACCAAATCCGGAGCGGTCGCTTTCAAACAACTGCATGCGGCCAAGTCCAGCCGCAATGCCGACCTGGCTGCGTTCCAGGCACGAATCGAACAGATCGAGTATGAACTCAAAACATCTCTGCTGCTGTCTTCGCAGTCGGTCAAGGAAGCGTCTACCCGGGTGGCTGTGGCTGCCACCAGCCTGCGAATCCTGGGCTGTGATGAGCAGGAGATTCAGACTATCAATCCGGAACAACAGGGAGCCGCGATTTCGCATTATTTTGTTCGGGCCCCGATTAACGGAACGATCATTTCCAAAGACGTGACCCTGAAAGAACAGATTCGCCCCCAGAGCCAGATCTTCAGTATCGCCGATCTGTCCACGGTCTGGATCACTGCCGACATTTATGAAAAGAATCTGCCGCTGCTCGCCAGTCTGTCGGGAAAACCGGTACGGGTCTTCAACGAAGCGTGGCCGGACCGCTCATTCCAGGCCCGGATCTTTTATACCGGTGAAATCATGGATGAAAAGACGCGGACCGTCGCGATGCGGGCCATTGCCGATAATCCGGATCATCTGCTCAAGCCGGGTATGTTCGTCAACATTGAATTCGAATCGGGCTCGGAGCAGGAACTGGTTATCGTGCCCCGCTCTGCGCTGCAGGAACATGAGGGCCAGGACTTTGTATTTGTACACACGGGTGATGGCGAGTTCGAAAAGCGCCTGATTAAGCCGGGAAAACAGAATGAAACCACCGCGGTCATTCTGGAAGGTTTGAAACCGGGCGAACGTGTGGTGCTGCAGGGGGGCTTCATCCTGAAGTCGAAGATGCTCGAAGACTTAATGGGTGAGGAGTAACATACATGGTCAACCATATCATTGAATGGTCTTTAAACAATCGATTTATTGTGATGCTGCTGGCCCTGGTCATCCTGGGGCTGGGGGTCTTCTCTGCTTCAACGATTCCCCTGGATGCCGTTCCCGATTTGACGAACGTGCAGGTACAGATTCTCACGAACTCCCCTGCCCTGGGTCCGGTCGAGGTGGAACAGTTCATTACCTTCCCCGTGGAAAATGCGATGAGTGGTGTGCCGAACGTGGAAGAAATCCGTTCGATCAGCCGCTTCGGTTTGAGCGCTGTCACTGTGGCATTTAAAGATGGTACCGACATCTACTGGGCGCGAAATCTCATCAACGAACGTCTGCTACAGGCACGCGAGAACATCCCCCCGGGAATGGGAACGCCCGAACTGGGGCCTATTGCTACCGGGATGAGTGAAATTTACCAGTTTGAAGTCCGCAGCGAAGTGGAAGATCAGTATTCACTCAGCGAATTGCGGACGATCCTCGACTGGCAGATCGCGTTTCAGCTGCGAAGTGTACCGGGCGTGATCGAAGTCAACACATTCGGCGGTGAACTCAAAACGTATGAAGTTCAGATTGATCCCGCCAAACTGCAGAATTATGAAATTTCGCTCAGCGATGTCTTCCAGGCACTCGAAGAAAATAACGGTAATGCCGGCGGTGGTTACATCACACATGGAGCCGAACAGAGACTGATTCGCGGCGAGGGTTTGGTCGGTTCGCTGGATGACATCCGCACGATTGTGCTGGACAGCCGCGAAGGGACCCCAATCCGGGTCCGCGATGTGGCGGAAGTTCGTTTTGCCCCAATGCTGCGTCAGGGAGCGGTCACCCGCGATGGTGACCGCGAGGCCGTGATCGGAATGGTCATGATGATCATGGGCGGAAACTCACGGCAGGTGGTCGCGGACGTCAAAGAGAAAATTGCCGAAATCCAGAAGACGCTTCCCAAAGGGGTCGTCATCGAAACGTTCTACGACCGCACCGAACTGGTGGAAAAGACAATCCACACGGTTGCGGAGAATATCGGCCTGGGCGTGCTGCTGGTAATCATCATGCTGTTCCTGCTGTTGGGGGATGTGCGTGCCGGACTGATCGTGGCGGCAGCAATTCCGCTGTCGGCGATGAGCGCCCTGATCGCGATGCGTTATGCGGGCGTCTCAGCCAACCTGATGAGTATGGGTGCGGTCGACTTCGGCGTGATCGTCGATGGTGCCGTGGTGATGATTGAAAACTGCGTACGCCGCGCATCACACTACCAGAAAGAGCATGGGGGCGACCACGTGCCGCTGGGTGTCTATCGCGAATCAGCCAAGGAAGTGGGCAAGCCGATTCTGTTTGCCGGCATCATTGTGATCATCGTATTCATTCCGATTCTGAGCCTCCAGGGAATGGAAGGTAAGATGTTCCGCCCGATGGCGTTTGTATTCATGACGGCGCTCTCCTCGGCCCTGATCATGTCGGTCACGGTGATGCCTGTGATGGCTTCCCTGTTCCTGGCTCGTCAGATGAAAGAACGTGAGACATTCCTGGTCCGCTGGATCAAACAGGCTTATCAGCCGCTGCTGAGCTTTGCCATGCTGCGACCGGTGTTGATGTTTGTCAGTTCGGTCGTGCTGTTTGTTGTCAGCATAGTTCTGGCTGCCGGCTTCGGACTGGAATTCGTTCCCAAACTGGATGAAGGCGACATTGCCATCCAGGCGACCCGGCTCCCCAGTATTTCGCTGGAGACATCGATCGAAATGACCAAGGCGATGGAGCGGACGCTGCTGGAATTTCCCGAGGTGGAAACGGTGGTCTGTAAAACCGGTCGTCCGGAAATTGCCAACGACCCGATGGGCGTTTATCAGACCGATATCCTGGTACGGATGAGACCGGTGTCGGAATGGGGGGAAGGTGTCACGAAGCTCAAGCTCATTGAAGAGATGCAGCAGAAGCTGGAGGACCAGGTTCCCGGTAACAGTTACAGTTTCACACAGCCGATCGAACTGCGCGTGCAGGAACTGGTGGCCGGGGTCCGTTCCGATATCGGGATCAGCCTTTACGGGGATGACCTGGATGAACTGAAGCGGAAGGGAGACGAGATCGTCATCGCGTTGAATAAGGTCCCGGGAGCCGCGGACGTTCAGGCGCAACAGATCGCAGGTCTGCCTTACCTGCGGGTCATCATTCGCCGCGAGCAGCTGGCCCGCTACGGAATCAATGCTCGTGATGTGCTGAATGCTGTCGCGACCGTTGGTGGCGTTTCTGCAGGACAGGTCTTCGAAGGACAACGTCGGTTTCCGCTGCAGGTTCGTCTGAGTCCGGACTGGCGGAAAGAGGCCAAACAGCTCGCGGAGCTCAAAATCGAAGATCCCCAGGGACGACAGATTCCGATTTCGCAACTCGCGGAGATCAAGGTGGAAGAGGGACCGGTAGAAATCAGCCGGGATTCTATTCGACGTCGCCTGCTGATTCAGAGCAACGTGCGCGGCAGGGACCTGGCAGGCTTTGTGGCCGAAGCGCAGCAGGTGGTCGATCGGGATGTGGAATTGCCCGCCGGTTATACTCTGCGTTGGGGTGGCCAGTTTGAAAACCTGCAGCAGGCTAGTCAGCGACTGGCGATCGCGGTTCCCGTGGCGCTGTTCCTGATTTTCGCCCTGCTCTACATGACCTTCAATTCAGTGAAGCTGGCAATGCTGATCTATCTGAACGTGCCGATTGCGGCGACCGGGGGCATCCTGTTTCTGTGGGTCCGCGATATGCCGTTCTCGATCTCGGCCGGGGTCGGCTTTATCGCGTTGTTCGGAATCGCGGTCATGAACGGCGTGGTGCTGATTGAGCACGTACGACATTTAAGGCATTCGGGAGACAGCCAGCGGGATGCCGTGGTCAACGGCGCGATGGACCGGTTGCGGCCCGTGTTGATGACCGCGTCCTGTGGTGCCCTGGGATTCATTCCCATGGCCTTGTCCGGCAGTTCGGGTGCGGAAGTGCAACGACCTCTGGCAACCGTGGTGATCGGGGGGCTGGTGACTTCAACAGCATTGACGCTGCTGGTACTACCGACGATTTACCGCTGGTTCGAACCGAAGGAAGTCACTCCGGAACCGGTTGACATGACAGAGTTCGAGCATTGAGATATAGCGTGCTGACTCGAATCAGGCATTCCTGCTCAACCAGCCTCAACATTCGAGCGCTGGTTGAGTATGATGCTCTGTAGCAGAGACAGGTCGTCTGTTTTTCAGCTGCATGCCGTAGCGAGAGCACCATTCAATTGACAGAACGAAATCCCATCGCAGAGACTTACGCTGAGGTCATCCGGATCGCAGTCTGGAGTCTGGTAGTAAACCTGCTGCTGGGAATTGTCAAACTGGCTGGTGGAATCATCGGGAATTCCTTTGCCCTGATCGCAGATGCGGTGAATTCCATCGGGGATGTGATGTCGACCGTGGTCGTTCTGATCGCCCTGCACTACGCACAGAAACCGCCCGATGCAGAACATCCTTACGGGCATACACGTGCTGAGGGAATCGCTGCCACCAATGTGGCCATCGTGATCATCATCTCAGCTTTATACGTGGGCTGGGAAGCCATTCAGCGGATCACGGTCCATCATGGAATTCCCCCTGGCTGGACGCTCTGGATTGCCGGCGCCAATCTTGTCATCAAGGAGACGCTCTACCACTACAACATGCGGGTTGGTCGGCGTACAGGTTCAGCGGTCATTATGGCGCATGCCTGGGATCACCGGAGTGATGCCCTCTGCTCGCTGGCGGTTCTGCTGGGACTGGCGATGATCAGTTTCGGCGGTCCTCGTTTTATCTGGGCAGATGAAGTCGCCTCGCTGATCGTGGTGGCAGCCATCGTCTGGTCGGGAGTGCAACTGTTTCGTTCCAGCGCAAGCGAACTGATGGATCTGCAGGCCGATCCGGAATTCGTAGAGCAAATTCAGGCTGCGGCGCTGTCCGTCGAACAGGTAGAAAATATCGAAACCCTCTGGGTCAGAAAATCAGGGCTGGAATACTTTGCCGATATTCATATTGAAGTCGACCAGAATCTCACCGTGGCCGAAGGGCATCGCATTGGACATGAAGTCAAAGATCGACTGCTGAACGAATTCCCCCGATTAAGGGACGTCCTGGTTCACCTCGAACCGTTCCCCCATTTTCACGATGCGATAGAGGATGTCGGTTAGCGCTGCAGCCAGACAATATTTTTTCCTGAACTTCTCCCTGATCCGCAGTAGAGAGACAGGGGGAAGTTGCCCCCCGCCTCTATCAATGTCACTCTGGTCCGTCAGCGATTACTCACCGCAACAGGGACAGAGTTCAGGAACCAGCACTGTGAGTGTGGCTGCGTACGCGGTTTGCTCGTACTGTTCGGTCTTTTCATCCGCCGCGGTGTGATGCACAACGACGAGATACTGATTGCCCGTCCGCGGAGTGAATTCAGCCAGTCCCTCTGAATCGGAGTGACGTTCATAGCGATCGTCAAAATCGCCTTTGAGAGTTTCTCCACGAGGTATAAAGGAGACAGTCGCATCCGCCAGGGGCTTGCCTTTTAACAGAACACGGACCTGAAGCGGCTTCCCCGGTCCCATGGGTGTCACGGGATTTACAACGGGAACAATTTCGAGGGGATGTCCCAGCACGCGGTCAAAGCCGGGATTCTCGAGTGAAACCTGATCCAGTTTGGGACTGACGACGAAAAACGTTTTGGCACTTTTAATCGCACGAACCGGCTTACCGTGATTGACAACCCGGTCGATTGAATGCGAAACCAGGTATAATCCTTTTTGAGCGGGTACGAACTTCGCCTTCCAGTATCCTTCTTTGGGGGCGTAACCGGTATCGATGACGGTGCTCTTCAGATCGTATGCTTTACCGGTGGGATCGAGCACGTCGAGCGTGCAACCCTCCAGGTCAATCTTACTGGCGAGCTTGAAATCACGGTGATGATTTCCATGATTGCCCAGTTTGAGGTCAATGTAAATCGCATCGCCGGAACGGATCAGGCTGGTATTGGATTCCACCCAGGTATCATGTGCCTGCACCGGCGCGAATTGCCATGTGCAGCAGAGCAGCAAAGCGGTAAGGAATGTAATTTTCATAAGAACTCCTGAAACAGCCCGGACCTGGTAAAACCAGGCCCGGATGAAGTGAAAAGGTTGATTAATATTCTCCGATGACTTCACCACCGGCACGCGTAGCCAGGGCACGCCAGATATCGAGATTGATATTCTCGCTGACGAACCGGCAACTGCCATCGACCAGAGCGATCTGAACTCCGCCGGTATGTGCGCTACGGGCGCTGACCAGGGCAAAGTTATGAAAGCCGTTCTGACAGTCGGGGACATTCGCGTTGGGACCATACCAGTGATTGTACATCGAGTCCGCCAGGTGACCGTTCACCCATTTGGCGCCACGCTGCCCGGACCAGGCGGGTGCGGAAGCTGCCGTACAGGCGGCGGGCGTGGTTTGCGTTCCCATGGAAAGCTCGATCACCCGGTGACGATAATCGCCGGTAGCGGGTGCCGCGTTCTGTCCATCGCCGAGCAGTTGCTCACTAAACAGGACCGTATTCGTAGTCCCATCGGTCACATCACGAAAGCGCACTTTCGATCGCTGAAAGATGACACCATCCGCGTTACTGTTCGAGCCGTCGTCTGCCGTCCCCGATCCATTCAATCCGGAACCGAGACAGGCGGGGTAACTGATTCCGGCGTAATCGGATCCAGGAACGGCGTCTTTGTCACTGGGGCAAACCATCAAAGGCAGCCTGGTGCGGGCAGCCGTATCGTTATTGCCCACCTCGGTGGCATCAAACGATCCCGAGTTAAAGGCATTGAGTGGGGGCACATCGTAATTGAGCAGGCCCTGCAGGTTTCCCTGGTCGACGAAGGGCAGCAGTTGTGCATGCGCAGACCAGACATAAGGATACCCGAGACTGCCGGGCGGAAAGACACGATGTGCCGATTCATAATTATGCAGCGCCAGTGCCAGCTGCTTGAGGTTATTTTTACACTGACTCCGCCGCGCTGCTTCACGTGCCTGCTGGACGGCCGGCAGCAGTAGTGCGATCAGAATCGCAATAATCGCGATCACGACCAGTAATTCGATAAGGGTAAATCCGCGCGTATTTCGGACGCGGGACTGTGACGAAAATTTCATGGGGTAACTCCCGTTGAATTGGAATCTGCGCAGCATCATGTGAGACAGCGCAGCTGATTAGAAAAACGTGGCGTTTTCAGATCAGCGTCAATTCGGGAGGGGGTGTATCCGGCACGGTAATGTGGCCGTCAAAGAGTGGAGACCGCTGAGCGGTACAGTTTCGCACAGGTGCAGGTCCGGTGAGCAACACCGGAGCGACCAGAATTCGGGGTTCACTGTTCAGCAACGAACCGCCGGGGGATTTACTGCCACAACCACAGAGTGCCATGATGCGCGGGCATTCGGTTGTCGCTTCTTCCACAGAGTCACAGCCTTTGTTGCTACAGCAACTGGAGGTGGTTTTCTGCTGACAGCAGGACCTGACCTGCTGCCGACAGCGCGAACGTCCCGCTTGGGCACAACAGCATTGGCCGGACTGCTGGAGTTCATCACCACATCGACAACCTGACTGGGCTGCTTGCAGAAAATCGAGGGGGACTCCTGTTGAAGTCAGGCAGAAACTGAACAGTGTCACCAGTCGGCACAAAAAGCGCGGGGATCGCACTTGATTCCATAATGGGCCAGTCTGGTGAAACATGATCGCGGTTCAGGTGGGCGGGTCAGCGGTAGAATCCGGATGACAGCGACTCTGCCTCCGGGACAGCTACCCATTCTAATGTAACCCGGGGGCGTTTCACCAGCGCGAAGTTCTGATTTTCGTTTGAATCTCTGAGGTCTTTGCTCTGAGAGGAAATCGGAGTTCTACAACCGAATTGAAGATCAGAGTTGATCTTCAGCCAGTGCGGCCCGGTAGTCGGCCTGTTCCTGGAAATAGAGCAGCTTCGCGTCGACGGCCTTTTCGGCAGATTCGAAGGCGTATTGTTCGCGGAGAGTCACTTTCAACAGGTCGGACAGACCTTCTTCAAAGTTGCGACGTTCCCGCCGGGCCAGGTCTTCTGCATAACCGACGGCTTCGTCAGCCTGTTTGGCCTGCTTGAAAGCACCAATCAGACCGGCATACGCTGCCTCGACCTCGGCTACAATCTTTTCTTCGGTCAACTGACGCTTGGCATTCAGCTGAGCGAGCTTACCGCCGACCGACTGCATTTTACCGCGGGCTTTGCGACGTTCGAGGGGAACTTCGACTAACAGATGGGCATCCAGTTCAAAGGGGCCTTTGTAGTTCTGGTAGCTGCTGGGGTAACCCATGTCCTTGGAACCTGCCATCAGCAGATCTACCGCGGGCAGACAGTCATTCTCCGCTTCGGAGTAATCAATATCCAGCTGACGCTGTAACAGATCGAGACTGTAGATCTCAGGACGCTGCTCTAACGCTCGTGCCGCATCCATGGCGACCTGTGCTTCATCCATCTGTTTCAACAGGGGAAAATCAGGCACCTGGCTGGCTTCCGGAATGACGGGATCGCCGTTCGCATCGCGGTAGTAAAGGGAAAGCTTAACTGCGGTCTGCTGCAGCTTACGTTCGGCCAGTGCCCGCTTGCCTCGACGTTCGGCGACCAGACGCAGGTTATCCGTCAGCTCGGGAGGATCGAGGAAACCGTTTTCCACCTGGCTGCGAATTCGATCGGTACGGTCTTCGGCCAGTTTGAGAATGCGGTCAGCGATGACCAGTTTTGCTCCTGCAGCCACCCACTCCCAGTAGGCATAGCTTCCCTGCTGAACGAAGTCGATCAACTGCGCCTGAATTTCCGGCTCGACAGCATCAACGCCATAGGTGGCCCGCCACAATGCGGCGCGACGCTGATCGATCTCACGGTTCTTGGCTAACGGAACCATAAAGCCCGCTTTGAATTCCCCACCCTCGTTGGTCTGGCGTCCCAGGTACCAGGGTTCAAAACTACCCCGCCCGATCCGGTATCCGGCGAATGCTTCCCCCCCCTGGTAGAGCGGTTTCACCAGGCCGACGTGCTGGCGATAAGTCTGGTAATAACCCATGGGCTGGTTTTCACTGCCCGCTTTCAGCTTATGGTCGAACTCGCCCATGCTCTCCAGTTGTTGACCAGCAGCGACATCACGCGAATAAATGGCGGCTTCCAGAAGCGGATAGCTGGCATAGACCGAGTTGATAACCTCATCCAGAACAAGACCCCGCGCAGTGGGTTTGAAATCCATGCCGGGCAACGGCGGCAGATGTGGCGCCATCGCGAATTCATCGGCGGTCAGTTCGTTTGTTGTCTGTGTACCGGCAGTGAACTCACCGCCCAGCTGTTTACTCACTGAGAATTCACCGGCGGCAGCCTCTTCCGGAGTCGTGCCTTTGCCGGAAAACAGATCGTCCACAGAAGTGGAGACGGAGGCGACCTGTTGTACTGCAGAAGCTTCCGCTTCCGGTGATTCACGATCGACGGCCACAGCCAGACTTTCAGGATAAACCACCGGCGCAGCAGTTGACCGGGGCTGAAGTTTACTGGAATCTTCGGCCGGCTTGATTTTGACAACAGACGCTTCTGGTTCCGGTGTGGAATCAGTCAAAGTCTGTCTGGTAGCGGCACAGCCTTCAAAGCAAACCGCGATCAGGATGATCCAAACTCTCAACATGGTTTCATACTTATTTTGGCGGGTCATTAACCATGGTCCGGTTGTTTAGCACAGTCGCTAAAGAAGTAATAACACGAACTGTTTAACAATTCGGCAGTGCCGGATCGGAGAATTGACCGTAACCTCAGGCCGTACGACGGTTATTACAGAAAAATTCTGCTTTACCGAAAGAGACAACCAAGGCAGAATACTCAGCGCAGACCACCCAGTTTCACTTGGGGAGTTTGGGCGGCTTGTTTTTACTGTCTTTCTGCCCCGATTCTTCCAGCGAAATCGATGGAGGAAAGCCGTTGAGCTTTCGCCAGACTTCGTACCAGAGTGGGACCTTGTTGAGCAGCACCCAGGCATTCGCCCGCACTCCCTGTCGGAGGAAGCGATCCTGGGGCCAGGGTTGATCATCCGGATCGGGACGGACCAGGATCCGGAATTTACCGCGACCATCGTCGATGGAGTCTACGGAAATGACTTCGCCTCCGAAGGTTCCGACGGCAACCGAGGGCCAGCCAGCGAACTGGATGGCGGGCCAGCCTTCAAACTGCAGACGCACATGTCTGCCGGGTTCGACCAGAGGTGCGTCATTTCCGTCAAGCCAGATCTGCACGGAACGGTCGGTGGTAAAGGGGACGATCGTACAGATGGGATCCCCCTGCTTCAGGATTGCGGTCCCCAGGTTGGGGGTAATCTGCACAATATAGCCGTCGAAAGGAGCCTTGATGACCTGGCTCTCCTGGCGTGAAACCTTAACCTGCATATCCAGCACGTCTTTTTCCGCTTTATTCAGTTCCTGACGTGACTTGGCAATATCGCTTTCCGCTTTGGAGACGTCGCCATTCGCCTTTTTCAGCATCGCCTTGGTTTTATCAATATCCGCCTGGGCTTTCTGAATTTTGGCGTTCCGCTCACTCTGTTTGCCCGCCAGTTCGTCTTTGGCGGCGGCGTAATAGAATTCAGCTCCTTTGACTTTACTCTGGGCCTCTTTAAGTTTCCGCTGGACTTCCTGCACTTTCTGGAGCGAAATATTATTCTCACCATACAGGGTTTCCATACGATCGTATTCAGCCTGCAGCTGTGGAATGGCGGCTTCCAGTTCCAGCAGTTTCTGCTGTTCGGCTTTGACCTTTTTATCCGCAACTTCGATGTAGGAATCCTGGGCGGCGATCGTTTCCCGTTTGACGGTTTCGTAAGCCTGCACCTGATCCTGATAGGAATGCACAATCGTTTTGGCCGCTTCGAGTGCCCGCTGACTGGCTTCCAGATGTTGTTCTGCGGCGGTGACCGCCTGGCGGGAATTCAGGAGCTGCATTTCGAGCCGGGCTGAGTACGATTCGTCCAGGTCACTGATCTCGGCAATCACCTGTCCCTTTTTGACCTTGGCATTTTCGTAAATCTCATCGCCCCAACGGGAAAGTTTCCCCTTGATGGTCGCCTGAATCACCTGCTGTCGCTGATCGGGAGAATAAGCGAGGACATTCCCCGTGCCGGTCACCGACTGCTGCCAGGGAGCGAACATCATCAACAGGATCGTCAGGATCAGCAGTAGAAACAGAATTTTCGCGATCCGCCGGGCCAGACGTGAAGAACGGACCAGGCGCAGGGAGGGCATGCTCGATTCGCTGTAGGCTACCGGCGTCAGCATCGAGAGCCGTTGCTCTTCCGCTTTTGAAGCGGGTACATCAAGGGATGGTTCAACTGACATCTGCAGATCCTCCCGAAAGCATTGCTTCCGAACCGCTCAGGGTGTGAGTGCTGTTCCCCAGCTCAATTAGATTTCGTCTGCCTGTTACCATGATCAGTGTCCAGAGACGGTCGGAGTCAACCAGCATGCGGGTCAGTTCGTCCGCCTCGTCATCGGGAAGTGCATCGAGCAGACCATCCACCAGCAGCAGTCGCGGCCGTCCGACAATAGCCCGGGCCAGCATCAGCTTGCGTGCCTGATTCTCGGTCAGTGGATAACCGGTGTCGACCAGTTGTGTCTGCAGACCGTGAGGCAGTTGCAGGACCTGTTCATACAGGCCCACCCATTCCAGGGCTTCGCGCACATCGCTGGTCGAGACGTAAGGGCGTTCCAGGTGAATGTTTTCTTCCAGGGAACCGTTGAAGATTTCGATATTCCGCACGAGCGCAACGTGTTTCCGCAGTGCATCGGGGCGCATGTCGCGGGGATCGACCTCGTTGATGGAGACGTGTCCCTTCGATACAGGCGCCAGTCCAAAAAGCAGATCCAGCAGACGGCTTTTGCCACTACCACTCGGCCCCGTCAGCATCAGTCGCGCACCGCTTTCTACGAACAGGTCAATGTGATGCTCACTGGAATGGCCGTGGAAATCGATAAAACCGACGCCGTTAATACTGACTTCAGCAGGGTCGCTCTGAGAAAATTGCAGCAGACCATCCTGGCGTTCCATGGGCAGGTCAAACAACATACCCAGTTTATCGACCGAAGCGAGCAGGTCGTAGTAACTCTGCAGGTGTTTTCCCATTTTGGCGAACGAGCCGACGATCACGGTTACAATCAGCTCAGCAGCCACCAGTTCCCCCAGTGTCAGCTGTCCGGCAATCACCAGCCAGCCCCCCAGCCCCAGCAGCGTGGTGCTTGCGGCCGCCTGCAATCCGAGGGCGAAAATGATCTGACGCATCACGATGCGGAAATGTTTTTTCCGGGCATTGAGATATTCATAAGTGTAATGGTCGGCCTGATCGAGGGCAAACTCGGCAGCCCCCCGGTAGCGGAACGCGGTCGGGCAGTTGACCAGGTCTTCCAGCCAGCTGGCGACGACATACTTGGCCTTTGACTCTTTGATACTTGTATTCACGGCACCACGACCGAGTACAAAAATGATAAACAGAATCAGTGCCAGCAGAACGATGTCAAAGCCCAAAAGCCAGGGATGATAAAAGGCCAGCACGGTCATACCGATCAGGGTATTCAGCACCAGCGAAATACCGTCGAGCATCAGCGCGGAGGACGCTTTCTGTACTGTGATCACATCGAAGAAGCGGTTGACCAGTTCCCGGGCCGACTGTCCCTCCATGGAAGAGGGGATGACCCGCGGCAGACGATAGGAAAGATCCGCAGACACGCGCGCAAAGATCCGGCGTTGAATAATTTCGACGACGTACGTCTGTAACCCCAACAGGGCCGCTGAAAAAGAGAGGAACGCCAGCAACATTAATGCGAGGACCACCACCGGTTGGAGGAGTCGTCCGAAGGCCACCGTATTCACCAGCGATTCCACGGCCAGCGGTGTCGCCAGTGCGAGCAGACCGGTAATCAGAGCAAACACGGTCACCGTCCAGATGTCGGACGCCTCGGGTTTCATTAACGTCAGCACACGATCCAGGGGAGGCAGATGATGCGTTTCGTGGGCACCATCGCCGCCGGCAGCCAGATCGGGCTTGATGACCAGGCAGCGGACCACCTGATCACGTTCAGAAAGTTCGAGCAGTCTTCTCAACCTGCGAGAACTGACCCATTGCTGTTTTTGCTCCTCATCGGGTTGCAGCAACTGAAACCGCTGACGCTTACTGCCCATGAGGGCCATCCAGCTGGGTTTATCACCCACGCGGGTGATCAGACGCCCCCCTTCCCGGGTGATATTGCGCACTTCACGGAAGGTACAGTCCATTAATTTGAACTTCAGCCCCAGGCTGCGGCTGGCTTCAATGAGCCAGCTCCACCAGTGTTCGTCGTGTTCTGATGATGTAGCGGCAGCGGATTCGATCAACGTACGTTGTATACGCGATCGATCAGCCGAGTGACCAGCCTCAATTGAGAGTTGTTCAAACAACCAGGCGGCCGCTTTGATATCGGAGCGATCCAGATTCATATCAGTCTCTGTAGAAGTAATCAGATTACCAGGCGGGTTAGAAAAGAATCAGCGTGCTGACCTTTTCTATGGTGGAAATCAAGTAGCACCATCAGCCCTTCAGGATCCTGCTACCCCTTGATTTCCTGATACTTACAGGAATCGCAAGATAGGTTCTTTTCCCAGATAATCATAGAGACATCGTCCCATTTTTAAAGGAATGTTTTAATTCAGATCTATTCCATCTCGTTATCCAGTGGGATGTTAAGTCTTTCACGTCTGAATTTCAGTGAACGCCCCAACGAGCGAGACAGAGCCCGGGCCGCTTTTTCCGCTACACGCGAAATACAGACAGTAAGGTCCTCACTTTTCTGATTGACGATTACCGATCCCTTCTCATGGACAATTCGCACTCGACAGGCTTTATCGATGCCTCCCCGGGGTCCATTCAAATCGCTGACACAAAGATCAATCGACCTGATCCGGTTCTGAAAGCGTGAAAGTGCATACTCTAACCTGCGTTTACACAATTGCTTCAATCGAAAGTTCAATAAACCATTTCGGTCTGTATATGATATCGTCATTACGGAACTCCTTCAGCTGAAAAAAACCGGGTTATTTCGTACACCAGCTTCAAACCTGTCCAAACGAACTGGACTCTCTGGCTCTAAACTCAGATTTCTCCACTCAATCGCGTCAGATAGCGAACGCGTACGCGGGAGACTGCTTTTTCGGCCCGCTTCACGATGGCCGTCAGTGCGCTAACGAATTCTTCGCCGCGATGGATCAACATAATCTCTCCCGATTCATGCCGAATCTGCACGCGAAATGTTTTCTGCCTGCGAGCCCGTGGGCTATGCGGGTTCTGAATCGTCACATCTCTGAATCGTCACATCAATGGAACACAGCATCGAATGATAGCGTGACAGCGCCTCGTAAAGCTGCTGCTCGCAGAACTCGTTTCCGGTATTTCCGTGGGCTGGGCTTTGTCGGTCAATGTCAGAGTCATCTTCAATTCTCCTTTTCAAGTCCTCGAGTTAGTATTAAAAAACAGTTGATGTCACAGCGAATTCTATACACACGGTGACTGGCTTTATTCAGCGCGATCAAGGTGCTTCCACTGATTGCCCGCGCGATATTGATAGAACTCTCCTGCTTCGCATGCGATCAGGTAGAGCCAGCTTCCCTGCAGAAGATTGGCGACCAGCGTGTGTCGAGCAATCACGTTTTCAATGGCCTGTCGCGATGCGTTAATCACGACCTGCAACCGTTGTGGCTGATGCTGGAGGTTGTGACCGTCATGCAGAGACTGCCAGGGGAGCCCGGTCATCAGATCGCCACCATTGCCGGAGAGAATCCCGAAACCACCTGTCACGTTGTGCACGGTTTTATTCCCGCTGCCGCAGTAGTGTTGATCGACGGTGGACGCGTAATATTGCATGTTGATCCAGTGGGCCACGATCATGGGAGCGGTCATGATATTCTCGAGCACAGTCCCTTCCGGATCCTGATCGGGATCATAATTGTGCAGAAAGGTACGCCCATCGAGGTCAACCGCACGAGTCAATTCCCGGGGCCCCACCACCAGGGCCGCGTTATTGGACAACCCCCATTCCGGTCTGACCTCAGACCAGTCGCCGGCCTTTTGTAAGAGTTCGCTGACAGAACTACTGTTGAGGGTCGTCAGTCGTTCCGCCCGAGTCATGTGTGTTGCCTGCAGTGTGAGTTGCTGCAGTGAACTCAACTGCTCTCGGTGTGAAGCGGAGAGCTGGTCCGGTTCGAAAAAGTTGATCTGGTCGGTAGTCGTGTTATGCACGCCTGCGATGAAGACCGTATCGTCGGGAATCTCGATCCCTTTTCGTTTAAGCCCCCGTCGCACTGCAGCCAGGTTCATGATCTCAGCAGCCACACGGGCATTAGGTGCCCCCGAATGACCACCACAGGCGCCACAGTCCAGGCCTGCCTTGAGTGGATTGTTCACGGTCTGACTTTCGTGACCGCAGAAGACCACCAGCCGGGCAAACCCTGAAGTGAGGCTCATGTTTTTCAGGATCGTCTCCGCCATTTCGATCAGTTTTTCGACGGTAATCCCCTGAGCATCCAGGCCGTTCAGACTCGGACGTGGCTCTGGTTTCCGCTGCTCTGTATACGTTGGTTTCGTCTCCACAGTAGCGTTGACTCTGGTTCCCCAGGCGCGCTTGCCCAGCAGCAGTCCATAAAACAGGCCCATGGTTTCCACGAAAGGGAAGCTCCCGACCGCCGACTGCTGGAACCGCTTCCACAGTTTGCGGAACGACCTGCTGATTCCCTGCTGTTCCAAAAGTTGTTCCTGTTGTCTCTGGGCCTGCGTCGGCAGTTCTTCAGAGACCTGGAACTGAGGCTGGAGCAGAACGGGAAGCTGGTTGTCTCCCTCCTGATCGCCCCAGCGGATATATTCCATGGGAATTCCGAAGAAACCGGCGAAGCCGAGTGTTTCAATCTCTGCCGACGTCTGCTCCAGCTGACGTCGCATCCGTTCGGATCGCACGTCGATACAGAATACCATTTGGGCCAGCTTTCGCTCGGTTGGCTGACTGCAGTTCGAAACTTTGTCCCGCAGGCTGTTGAGCAGTTTGTTGCGGTAAGCAATTTCAGAAGCCCGCAGCAGGATGTAGCGTTCGATGACCTGCTCTTCAGAATCGAAGGGAACCTTGAACCGGACAGGCGTGGCTCCGGCCAGTTTGCTCCAGTCGACTTCGAAGGATTTCGCCTCAGAGAGAGCTGCTTCGTAAACCAGTCGGATTGCCAGTAGTCCAGTGAGATCGCTGCTGACGAGTTCCTCGGAGGATCCCTGCTCGAACTGGTATTTCGCCCAGGCACTCCAGCCAGGAGTCTGACAGGCCTGACAGAGCAGATAGGTCTCCCAGAGTGCCCGAGGCACGTTCAGTTTTTCCAGCATCACTGCCAGCGTCGTTTCAGCTGAGTCCGGTAACATTTGTACCAGTAGACGGAAACCGCCGACTCCCAGAATCTCCATGCTGCGATCATGTTGTGCTGCGTTTCGCCACGCATCGAAGAGGGAGAGATGCTGCCAGGGACTTTTCCAGGCGGCCTCGCCCTGGTCGTAATGCTGGGCACAGAATTTAGAAAGTTCATCGCCGATAGTTTGCGTCCAGTCACCACCCGTCTGTGCATCCAGGATTTCTGAAAAGGCACGCATCTGTCGTTTGCGGGGTGCTCTGTCGGGCGTATCCTGCACTGCAGTCACTGACTCCAGTGCCCCCAGACAGGCTACCAACTTGGCGGCACTGGGAAGAGACTCGGCTACCAGGTTCTCAGCCTGCAGTTCTGCCAGGGCCGACTCAATATCACTGAGCTCAAACTGTCCGGCCCGGAACGCGGCGGCGTAGTGCTGCAGCGGCATCAGAGTTTCCGAGTCCGAAAAGATCCGCAGATATTTTCGGACATTGAGAAAGGAGCGGTCGGTGATTCCGTGGTAGGGATTGACGGCGACATAATCTTTTAACGGCCAGACCGGGGCGATGCACTGATGCACGCTCTGCAGGGCCTCCTGCAGCAGTTCCCGTTCGGGCAACTGCCGGGATGAAAGTCCTCGCCAGACTTCCAGCGGTTGTTTATTGATGACAGCAGACTGTACTTGTGACATGAGATTAACCTTACTGGGATATTTAAGATTGATTCAGAGCGACGAAGCCGGGCAGATTCACTGTTTCAAAAGGTGCCCCAGTCGCTGACGAAACCAGGCTTCGACGTAAAACCCGTTCAAGGCGTGGATGTAGAGGGCATTCATCCAGTCTGGTCTTCGCGACAATGTCAGCCGGTCATTCAGCAGCAGCAGGCTGGTAAATCCGAGGACCACCAGAACTGCAGGTCCCCCCATCATCAGCAGCGAGGCATCGGCCAATGACGTGACCGGAGTCGGCGTCACCAGGCGATCGATGGTGAGAAAGGCAAGACAGTAGAGCAGACAGACGCCTCCGGCGGCACAGGCGGTGCGGAGTACCAGCAGGTAATCGCCGGTCTGCCAGGCCTGTTTCAGCCAGCCCGTCAGCGCGAGACAGACAACCAATCCCAGCAGCATGCCCCCCGGCTTGGTGGCTGGATTGATTCCGAACAGCGCCAGCACTGCCAGAAATCCGAGGACAACGAAGCCTGTTGTCAGCAGGAGTTTGAAGAATGAGACAGGCACCGTCTGCTTCGGTTCCGGCCCCCTGCCGAGTGCCCGTTTCTGTTCGAGCACACTTCCACTGCTGAGGAAGGCATACGCTTTGTAGAAGGAGTGCGCCAGCAGATGCAGCATCGCTGCCGAGAAGGCTCCCAGTCCACACTGCAACATCATGAAGCCCATCTGGGCGACGGTGGAATAAGCGAGTCTCTTTTTGACACTGTTCTGAGCCAGCATCGAAGTGGCGGCGACACAGACTGTGAGAGTTCCGATCAGCACCAGGCAGGCCAACGCTGCGGGAACCAGCTGGACCAGTGGACTCGTGCGGATCAGCAGGTAGCCGCCCGCGTTCACAATGCCGGCGTGCATCAGGGCAGAGACCGGCGTCGGTGTCTCCAGGGTCTGAGGCAACCAGGAGTGAAAGGGGAACTGTGCCGTTTTGATCGCAGCCCCGATCACCAGCAGCCAGACGCCGCACATCAAAAACATGCTGATCGTTGAACCGGTGCCTGCCAGTTGCTCGAACAGAGGGGTAAAGTTCAGAGTCTGGCATTCCAGGTAGATCAGCGCCGTAGCGATCAGCAGACAGAGGTCACCAGTTCTGCTGACGATGAACTTATTCCAGGCAGCCCGTCTGGCCGCGGGTCGCTCACGGTAGAACAGGAGCAGATGATGCAGCCCCAGACTGGAGAGTGCCCAGGCGGCTATGAACAGCAGCAGATTCCCTGACAGAGCCATCAGGGAGACGGCTCCAATCGTCAGCGCGGTCCAGCGATAGTAGTTGCCGAGTTCGGGCTCACCATCCAGAAACCGGACTGAATAGCGACAGATGACCCAGCCCACAAACGAGACCAGGGCAAACATCAGGCTGGAGGTGCCATCCAGCAGCAGCCACTGCACTCTGGCATATTCGATGTGAAGCGGTTGCGTAAACGGCCCTGTTCCCCACCAGGCTCCCGCAACGTTCAGCAGTGTGAGTGTCAGTGCCAGCAGGGTCTGTAACCCCGCCAGGACTGTCACACAGTCGCGCAGCTGGAACTGAATCTGTCTGCACCAGCGGCCTGGTATCAGCCCGGTTACCATCAATAAACCTGCGGAAACGATCAAAGTCTCTGCCAACAGATACACAATGCTCTCCCTTTTGATTTGCGAACTAAATTTTGCGCTTATTTATTCGCGTATTTTTATACACGAATTTTATTTCGTCAATAGTACTTCGCCATTAAGAGCGGATTTTTATGAGCAAAACTGATCAGAAATCGCACTTTCGGCCAAATTAATCGACCATCAAACGATCTGGCATTCACGAATAGCATTTCGTATCATCAGTCGCTATAATAAGATATGGTCCTTTCCAGTCCCCTTTCTCCGGGAACAGTCACGCAATAAAAAAGTTCTGGCATCTTGATTTAAATGCCAGAACTGAGACGGAGTTTGAATCATGGGTAAAGCGTCTAGTAAACGTCAGTCACGTAAAACGGAAACTCCGAAGGAGACGGGGAAAGCAGCAGCGGATTCTGCAGTCGACTCCGCCTCATCCCGAAAGACGGGCTCTGAATCGGGACATCGCTGGACGTTCCTGACGAACCACGCGCATGTACTGATCGTTCTGCACCGGAATCCCACGATTGTGCTGCGAGAGGTGGCGCTCGAAGTGGGAATTACCGAGCGTGCAGTACAGCGGATTATCCAGGACCTGGAAGAAGAGGGGTTTCTGCAGCGTGAGAAAATCGGGCGTCAGAACCATTACCAGGTACTCACGGATCAGGCGTTACGACACCCGATCGAAAAACACAAATCGATCGGGGACCTGCTGAACCTGGTGGCGCTGGACTAGGCGCTGACAGTACTGTCTTTAGCTGGAACAGGCTCTGGTTTACGCAAAGAGTTCCTGTACCGCCTGGCCTTTGGCGTCTTTGGTGACATAGAACGGACGGCCTTCGATGTCGAAGCCGGTTTTGGGGCTGATGCCCATGGCTGTCATAATGGTGGCGTGCAGATCTTCGATGGAGACCGGATTTTCAATCGCCATCAAAGGGCGCTCGTCTGCTGTTTTGCCATAGACAAAGCCGCGTTTCATTCCTCCGCCAAACATCACAACGCTGGTGCCTCCAGTGAAATGACGATGCAGACCGAAGTGCTTCATCTCGGAGATTTCATCGACCTTCTCGCGGGCCTGGTCCCGGGCATTGGAGCCGGGCTGACCTTCGATCAGTGCATCGCGGCTGAATTCTGAAGCGATAATCACCAGGGTCCGGTCGAGCAGTCCCCGTGCTTCGAGATCGAGAATGAGTTGCGTGATCGGCGGGTCGATCTCCTTATGCATGCGGTCCATCGTGGTATGCCCGTCGGCGTGTGTGTCCCAGTGGAGGAAGGGAACGTACTCGGTGGTGACTTCGACAAACCGGGCTCCCGATTCCACCAGACGTCGGGCCAGCAGACAGCCGCGACCGAAGCGACTGTCGCCGTACTTCCGGCGGACGTCTTCCTTTTCCAGCGTGATGTCGAACGCTTCCCGTTCTTTGGAACTGAGCAGGCGATACGCCTTGTCCATCGACCGCAGCATCGATTCCTGATGATAGTCGCTCATCAGTTCCCGCTGCGGACTCTGATCGATGAGCTTCCGATAGAGTTTATTACGGTTGACGAACCGTTGCCCCGTCATTCCCTGCGGCGGGCGTACCGACTTGGCGGCTTCCTCGGGATAAGGCAGGTTGAGCGGCCCGAACTCGCTGCCAAAAAATCCGGCCGTGGTGAAGGCTTTGAGCTCTTCGCTCTCCCCGACGCCTTCGAGTCGCTGGCCAACATTGATGAAAGCCGGCATCACAGGATTACGGGGGCCGATCACCCGGGCCATCCAGGCGCCTAAATGCGGAGCGGCGACGGTCTGTGGAGGAACATAACCGGTGTGCCAGTGATACTGATGTCGCGAGTGCAGAATGCTGCCCAGGTCGGGCTGTACGGCCGAGCGGATCAGCGTCGCACGGTCCATGACCGAAGCAATGCCTTCCAGTCCCTCACAGATCTCAAGTCCATCGACGGCGGTGGGGATCGCCGGGAAGGTGCTCAGCATATCGGCGACTTTGAGCCCTTTTTTGAAAGGCAGATAGCGTTTGGGATCGAAGGTATCCGGAGCTGCCATCCCGCCTCCCATCCAGAGCAGAATGCAACTGTCCGCGGTGGCCTGGGGTTGTTTGACCGGTTCTGCTTCATTCGCGGTGAGCAGACGCGGCGTGCCTGACATCAGCGCCGCGGCGCCAGCGGCACTCAGATGTTTGAGGAAATCGCGGCGGACAATCTGTTCGGGTGCGGTGGGATCGATTTCAAATGTCATCGGTCGTTCTCACTGTGAGAGGAGCATTAAAGACTCGTAATACAGGTATTATAACAGTCGTCAACGGATCAGGAAAAACTCGGGCAGCATGCAGACCGACCAGAGCAGGTCCTCGACCTGCGCCGGCTGGGGTTGGTCGCCCAGGATCTGCGTAATGATTTCGGTCTCGGCGGTCGTCGGTTTGCGGGAAAGCGCGAACTGGTACAGATGCTCGGTCAGCCGCTGGGGATCGCCGTCAGCCTGTGCGATCAGTCGCTGTGCCCCCTGGGCAAACGCCTGGGCCAGGGTCGCTTCGTTGGAAAGATCGATGGCTTCCAGCGTCGTCAGCTGGCCGGGTCGCATCGAGACAATCTGCTCCCGCATCGGCCGTCCCAGTGATTTCATCAACGCGGTATTTTTGAGTAACGAAGCCCGAACCATCGGTTGTTTGCCTTCCGCGGCGACTGCCAGCAGGCTGCGAGCCTGCGAGTCGACGGCGTTCGTCCAGCTGCCGACCGGCTTGACGATGGTGACGGGAGCCCACTTTCCGGAAATGCCTCCCAGGCGACCTTCCTTCGTCGCGGGTGCGTTGGGATTCCACTCCCACGAGGCGTCGGAAGAGATTTCGCGCTGTTCCCCGTTCTCAAGTTCCAGTCGTGCATCGAAGAAGAAGCCTGCCGGATTGGGAGTGCCTCCCCCGTTATGTACGATGGCCGTGATTTCATTCTTGCCCGGTTTCAACAACGTGTGCAGGGGGAGAGTGCGGACCTGGGCCCAGTTGTCACCGCGGTCGACTTCCCTGCGATTGATAAACAGGATGTGCGAATTATCGCAGGTCAGAACCGCGCCTCCCCGCTTGACCGCAGCGGGCAGCTCGATGATTTTGCGGACCACAATTGTCTCATCCGCGGGGGGCACCTGCTTCGCGGAATCGCCCCAGATCCATTTGGCTTTGAGGTCAAAATCCTGCTTCTGATCCGGTTCAATCCGCGTGCGGAAAATGGGGGCATCGAACTTGGCCGGAGCGGTACCCGTGATCTGCCAGACGCCATCCAGAAACTGTTCTGCCGTCAGTCGACGCGAACGGGGACCGCGATAGAGGTAATCGGAGTCTTCTCCGCCTTCGACAATTTCCACCTGCGACTGGTATGCCTCGGAGGTCGCGATCAGTTCCAGGACTTTTTTGATGTCGTACTTATTGTCGCTCAGGTAAACGGCCAGATAATCCAGCAGATCTTCGTTCCAGGGTTTGGTCTGCATGGCATCAAGCGGATGCACGATCCCCCTGCCCTGCAGACGATGCCAGAGTCGGTTCGCAATCGTGCGGGTAAACCGCCCGTTGTCCGGATGGGTCATCAACTGGGCCAGCTGCTGCAGACGTGCTGAGCGGGAAGCGCCTGCATCGATCGTACCCAGTTCCGGAAAGAGCCAGCTGGCTTTCGCCGTCTTGCCGATCGGTTTGTCACAGCGATGAATTTCCAGAGCACGTTCCGAGTAAATGGCTGCCAGTCCGTACGATTCTTCCAGCGTCCAGCGATCGATGAAACTGTCGTGACAGGAGGCACACTTGAGGTTAATCCCCAGAAAGGCCTGTCCCAGGCTCTGGGCGAACTGAATCTCGACAGTCTGTCCGGCTGAGACATTGCCCCGCCACTTGATGCCATCAATGAACCCGCGGCTGGCATCGGTAGGTGGCGCGATCAGTTCGCGCGTCAGCTGGTCGAAGGGTTTGTTGTAGAGCAGCGATTCATACAACCAGGCGGAAACCTGTTTGCGGCCCCCGGTGATGAAACCGGTTCCGCTGTAATCGTTGCGAAGCAGATCATTGAAGAACGACAGCCAGTGATCGGCGTAGGCGGTGTCATCGGCGAGCAGTTCCTGAATTTTGCGTGTCCGCTTATCGGAGGATGGATCTTCCAGAAACGCATTTAACTCTTCCGGCGTAGGGAGCAGGCCCGTCAGGTCGAGACAAACGCGTCTCAGAAAGGTCGCATCGTCAATCGGTCCGGGCCGGGGCAACTGGTGTTCGGCCAGATAGTGATCGATCAGGCGATCGATGGGATGCGTGCGGTTACCGACGGCGGCAGGGAGCTCGGGACGCCGCGGTTTGAGTGGAGGCTCATATGCCTGTTTCCCGAATGTAAAACCGGCTTCCCAGGGCAGATCTTCACTGATCCACTGTTTGAGCGTCGCGACTTCTTTCGCCGACAGACGCGGCTTCCCTTTGGGAGGCATCTGCATTTCCGGATCCTGAGAGGTGACCAGTTCCAGCAGATACGAAGCGGCGGGGTCCTTCATATCGACAAAGCCGGACTCCACCCAGAGCGACCGGGTATTCAGTGAAAACGAGCCCTTCGCTTCGCGGCCCCCATGACAGGCAACGCAATGCTGTTTCAGAATCGGTACCACATCATGTGCGAAATCGATGGGCTTTGCCTGAACGGCGGACGCCATCGTGATCTGGAACACGACAATCAGGGGAAGAACAAAACGTAATTTCATCGGGCGAGCCTGCTGCAGGTGGGAAATTCGTCTATGAATCAAAACTTGATTATATCATAGACCGGGGGGCGCCCGCAAATTGGATTCAGGTTTCCGCTCAACAGAGGAACAGGCATTTTCAGCTCTATTCCCGAATTGATTGATCACTTACTGGCCTACATACAGGGCGTAGACTTTGACTTCCTCGGAATCCGGGAATGTGACGCGTAACGCCAGCGGTTTCCCTGCGGGCAGCGTGCTGTTCTGCTGACCTGGAAAGACAACGGGCGTCCGTGTGCCCGGTTTTGTCACCTGCGCCGCCTGATCTCCCGAATATCCGGGCAGCGGTCGATCGAATTCATCCAGCAGTTCGACCGTCAGCAGTCTATCCTGGCTGACCCCTTCCAGGTTCACGGAGAGTTGCAGCTTCCCTTCCGTTGTGAAAGGAGCGGTCACAAAGTGGGCTCCGTTCTTTTCGAGTTTGCGGGAGAGATAACCAAAGCCGTCCCGACGGAGGGTGGCCAGCCCGATCTCCATGTTCTTAAGCTTACCGCCGGTGTCCCAGTGGGAATACCAGATCATGGTCTGGTCCCCCTTGTTGACGAACGCGTGTCCCTGCAGGAGGGCGATATCATCCCACTCCCCTTTTTCCCCTCGGGCGATGACCGGATGATCGGGCACCGGCTCACGGAAATGGACGCCGTCATCACTGACAATCAGCCCCAGATCGACACTGACGCCGGTGTTCCAGTAGCGGCCATCTTTGGGTTTCTCAGGCGCATCCTGCCACATACCGTACAGGCCGACCAGCACGTTGCCGCGATTCCAGATGCCAGCCCCCATGTGGGTCTGCTGACCGGGAACGGGCGTGGCCGTCAATTGTCCCGGGCGGGCAAATGAGAGTGCTTTCGCACCGGACCAGTGCTCGAAGTCGGGCGAACGGTAGGTGAGCATCACGCGACCAATCTTTGAACCATCCATCCGCCAGGACCAGGGAGAAATCAACTGACCGCTGGCATAATAGAAGTTGCCGTATCGGTAGAGACTGGAAACTTCAAAACGTTCCCCTCCCGCATTCATCGGCCGGTCACCGACAACATTCCAGGTCAGGCCGTCTGCACTGGTCGCGCAGATGAAGGCGCCCCAGCGACGTTCGTCCGGACCGATCTGACTGCGCCCGCCGCGTACGTCGGCGAACGGGGGATGCGCGATGTAGGCACACTTATAACGCCGCTGAGGATCGGGATCGTTGGCGTCATACAGGACCGTCAGAAAATCATTGACCTTGGCAAGCGAGGGAATCTGCGACTTGATCAGGCAGATATTGTTCTGTTTGTTACCGTTGAATTCGACCAGGTTCAGTTTCGGTTTGGTCCAGTGAATGCCATCGTCACTCTCGGCGTAACACATGGGACGCCACCAGCCGGGCGCCTGGCCGCTTTTGATCGCGGTTTCGAACATGCCCAGGTACCACATGCGGAACTTCCCATCCAGATACAGCACACTACCATACAGAATCGCATGCCCATGATCGGGAGCGCCTTCCGGTCCCCGGCGGAGCACCGGATTGGTGGGATGTTTTTTTGCCGTCTGGGGCGTCAGTGCCAGATTATGACGCCAGGGAATCGCGCGGTCATCGAATGAGAAAAAGACCGCTTCTTCAACAGCCGGCCCCCGGTCGACAGAGACCCGGCCCGGCGTTTGTGCCGCCAGCTGTCCATTCAGAGAAACAATACAGACCAGGATCAGGGCGCAGGCGAGGAGTCCTGACAGTTGACGAGAATGAGGGGCGTGCATGCTGGTTCTTTCGTGTTCAAGGACGTTCATCAGGGGAGGAGTGACTGGATTCGCGGAGATTTCAGTTCACGTTCGGGAATCACGGTCTGTTTCAGTTTCGCCAGGTCGGCACCACAGCCGGTAACGCGTGAGACGTCGGTCAACCACTGTGACTCCTGTTCCTGGCCGATCTGCTGCTGGAATGTGGCGAAGTCCTGGAGAGCGAAAAAGGTGCGATCCAGGCGGAGACTCTGGAGTTGATAGCGGTTGCGGTCGCCCGTCCATTTGACGTCTTTCCAGATCGACATCTCTGTAGTCAGGGGATCGGCAGAACGGGAGACATTCAGATATTCGTACTCCGCTTCCTCGAGCTGCCGGGCCGTCGCGCCGGCAATCAGGGAATCGAACAGACGGACTTCGCCGCCGGTCGCCTGAAAGTTGAGTCCCATCAGCGTGACATGGCTCGCATCCAGAATCGAATTGCGGGAGACACGGACTTCATTTTTCCCCCTGACCCGCCGGATAAAGACATTCTTCATCGTCAGCGTGCAGGGTTCAGTCTCTTCCGCGCGACCGGTGAGCATCAGCGTGCGGACGGCGGAAGAGAGCACGACCGCGTTGGTCAGTTCGTAGCGTCCCGTATCGAGGAAAAAGAGATCGAAGCCGAGACAGTCGCGAATATAGACCCGATTGTAACTGGTCCGACTGGCTCCCGTGTCACAGATGCCGGTCGAATTTCCGATCGAAACAAAGCCGTCGACTTTGTACTCGGCCGTCTCGTGGGCACTGATGCCGTCATCGCCACATTCGATAGCCTGGATATTTTCGAACAGTACGTCTTCACAATGTCCGTGGATATTGAAACCATCGTTATAGGGATGCGTGCAGGTCAGGTTGCGAATTACCAGGTGCGCATTGTAGTTGTCTTTCGAACCGCCAAACTGTACTCCCGCGGAACGGACGGGAACGCGAATCTGCTGTTCGCTGAGCTGCGCACCGGGGGAGACTTTCAAATAAAAGGCCCCCTTGATCTGAGATGACTTTTCGTCGGCGGGCCCTGCTTTCACAAACGTCCATTCTCCCGCCTTGAGTTCCTCCGGCTGTTTGAGTTCCTGGCTGGGTCCTTTGGAGGTCCGGCCCATGTGAACCATCTTGCCGTTCCAGACGAAAAACCAGCGTTGCAGGATGGCATCACTGACCGCAGGCAGGAGTTGCTCACTACGATAGAGGTCCGGTTTGACTTCGTTCCATTGGGTGATATCGAGGGGGTCGGAACCTTCCAGCGTCGCACCGTGCCCGTCGAGGGTGATCGGCTTATCCGGTTCTCCGCGCTTGCCGTAAAAGCCGGCGTATTCGTGATAGACTTTGGGCTGCAGATGAATCGTGTCGCCCGGCTGTGCGTTGCGGATCGCCTGGCGGATTGTTTTGAGCGGCCCTTCCTGGGCAGCATCATTGCCGTTATCCGGGTCAACGTGAATGTCGCGGGCCAGACTGGTGCCAGTCAACAGGAACAGCATGAACAGTGCACAACACCATGTCCCTGCCCTGCCCCCTGGACTGACATGTTGCGTGCCGATTGACGGCTGTGTTTGAGTGTTGTCTAACTTCCCCTGCATAAGGCTGCTTCCTGAATTGAGCGCGGATGATTTATTTTGAGTCTGTTGGTTTCTGATCCAGCCAGAAGCGGGACTGCATCTGCATCATGGTGCGAGCCCGGTTCGAATCACGATCACGGATGGCGGCAGCGAGTTCCTGGTGCTCCCAGATCATCCGTTCGCCGGTCGCCGCATCGGATTGGTAATCCTGATAGGCCGTATCAAAGAAGTTGACCAGCACCCGCTGCATGCCGGCGATCAATGTGGACGATGTCATCTGCAGCAGCAGCGAGTGAAAGGCGATATCCAGTTCGGAAATCTTCTCGGGCCGTTGACTGCGAATGTCGGTCTCCATCTCCTGGGCCAGTTCACAAAGCTGCTGGCACTGTTCGTCGCTGCCGTTGCGGATGGCCAGGTCGACGGCCCCCATCTCTACTACGTATCGCAGCATCGACAGTTCGGCGATATCCTGATCGGAGTCGAATAAGGAGGGCAGTCCCAGTTGCAGCAGACGGAGCGGATCGGGGCGTCTGACAATCAGCCCCAGCCGTTTGCGGGCTTCGAGCAGACCGATGGCTACCAGCCGACTGACGGCTTCCCGGGCAACGGTTCGCGAAACGTCGTACTCTTCCGCGAGGTCCGCTTCGGTCATGAAAAAGGCCCCGTCGGTGAGCCGTTCGTCCTGAATACGGGCCCGAATCCGCTCGGCGAGCTCATCAGACTGGGTCAACTGGATACTGGTTTCGGCCGCCATAAATACCACTTATTAAACATATATCGTCATTTTATTGATTTACATCGTTTCTATTTCTGATTAAATAGTATCTATTCGATTCCTGATGTCAAACCTTATTTGGGAAATCTCTGATGTCTGCATTACCTGACCTGACTGAGCTACAGCAGTTTGATACGCCAACGATCTGCAACGCAATTGAGCTGTTTGAGGTGCGACCGCGGACCGCGGGCTACATGCAGCGTGAGATCGCAGCCTGCTTTCCGGAGCTGCCTCCCATGGTTGGTTATGCGGCGACCGCGACGTTTCGTTCTTCCGCGCCACCTGCAGCAGACATCGATCCCGGCGTGTCTGCGCGGCTGATCAGTTCGTTCGCAGAACTACCCGGTCCAGCGATTGTCGTCTTCCAGGATCTGGACGATCCCCCCGCGGGAGCCACGTTCGGGGACGGAATGTGCCTGACGTACAAAACCTTTGGAGCGGTCGGTCTGATCACTTCGGGGGCCGCCCGGGATATCGATAATGTCAGACTACTCGACTTCCCCTGTTTCAGTCACGGGATCATGTGCGGTCACGGTTACTGTCATTTCGAAGAGGCCGGTATTCCCGTGGAGGTCGGCGGCTTGACCATCCGGCCCGGTGATCTGCTGCACGGCGACTGTAATGGTGTTGTAACGATCCCGCAAGAAATCGCAGCGGCAGTGCCTTATGCCTGTGCCGAGTATCTCAAGTACGAAGCGATCGTTTTAGATCCACTCCGCGAGGGACGGGCCAACCTGGAACATCACCAGGAGACGATCCGCGAGATGCAGGCCCGCCTGGCTGAACTGAAGCGCGAACTGAAAACAATGATCGCACCATCAGAGGCGGATTCCTGATCGTCTCTAGTACCAGTTAGTGTTTGATAATCAGGATGGTCTATACCAAAGTCGTTTCAACCGGGGCTAACGACCTGCGGCTAATTTGACTGATCTGTTGTTGAAGTCCTGATAACAAAAGTAACAGCATACTGTCAGCCACGGTGAATACTTACATAGCTCACGCTGTCGACCTCACGCTCACTTTGAAATCTGCTAAATAAACGCTATCAGGCTTGTCTCAGTTCGTCCGGTTGACCCAGCGACGGGCTTCCTCGGTGAGGTCGGGTTCTTCTCCCGTGGGGGCTTCGAAGTAGTAATGTTCCAGACGAGAAATGGACGTGTCGAGCTCGGCTTTGCCTGCGGGACTGAGTCCATTATTACGTTCGATGTCCTTGAGCAGGCCGAGTACGGTAAAGGGAGTGACGTGCTCAGGCATCTGGTATCGGGCCGTGCTGACGGACTGCGTTTCCCGCGTGACCAGTTTGAAACCGATCCCGAGCAGCAACAGCAGCGCAATCCCGCCGAGGATGGGCATTACCCAGGATTGTTCGGGGGTGCCGTACTCCTGCTGGAGCATGATCTCCGGATCAACGGAGACAAGGTCGGCATCGTCGAACCGTTGATAGGTGACTTCGTGAGCCTCGTCTTTCGGTAAGCCGAACGTAAATGCTTCCGGATGTTTGGTGAGATCGGGACGGGCCTCCATCGAGACCATCCAGATCCGTTCGGAGTCGATGGCGTTTCCAGGGGCTGTCTTATCAAACTGTGAGACCGAAACGCCTTCGTTTTCAATCGAGGTGATGTTGAATTCTTTGGGTTTCAGATCGACCAGTTGATCCAGGTCGGGCATCAGGCCGATCCCGGTGGCCCGGACTTCCAGCTTGAGTTTGCCTTCTTTTGCTTCGCGTTCGTCGAGGGTCTGGGTGATGGTCACCTTTTCATACGGACGCGGATCGCCCTGCTCTGGCGAAGCATCGATGGGCAGCGGTGCCGATTCCACGGGAATCACGGCGTAGCCGGAGGTGTCCATGAAATCCATGTCGAGTGTGAGGCTGGGGATCTTGTCGACCTCAGGTCCCTTGGGCTTCAATAACAGGTAAGCGTAGGGAGTAACCCGCCAGCCGTAGGTTTCGGCGGCGCGGGAGTTCACATCTTCGCTCTGGAAGGTAATCGAACGGATTTCGAAATGCTCTTCCAGCGCCAGGCGGGCTGATTCCTCGAACTTCTCACGGTAGTTTTCCAGCGGACGACCGTAGTTGTAATAGAAGTAGTTCCCCCGCTTCTGATTCTGCAGGTACTTGGAGAACCCGCCCGATTCGCGTTCGATTTCCTTCGTATGTCGCAGATTGACGAACAGCCCGAACGGCTCGCCGTGACCGACGACATCCGAACCGTCGATTTCAGTTTCCAGTTTGATTTCAGTCACGAGGTCTTTGTAGTAGTCGTAAACTTTTTTCGCCTCCCGCGCCTGCTCATGGTCGCCCACGATGTCAAAGCCCGCTTTCAGGTAACGGAATTTGACTCCCGGATTGAGGGCACTCAGCCGGACAAACAGGGAGTTGGCAAACTTGTCCATATGTCGTTTGGCGAGTTCGCCGGGCAGCTCTTCGATCGCTTTGCGGATGAGGGGATACTGCGTGGGGTCTGAGACAGTGGTATCCGAGATCTTACCTAAATCGGGAGCGCCGAGGCTGGCATAGAACCAGGTCTCGTAGACGGTCGACTCCTGCTTGTCTTCTTCGAGCGATTCGACCTCGGCGGCGTAGAGTTCGGCCGCCTTCTGAAATCCATCCAGTGAATGCTGACGACGCTCGGAGAATTCGGTCGTGCGGTTGAGTTCCTGCCTGAACTCGTTGGCATCATGGTCGAGGGCCGCCTTCGCGAGTTGCACCGCCCAGGACTTCGGATATTTCTGAATCGCTTTCTCCAGCACCTGCTGGGCCGTCGCGTAACCTTTGATGACTTCGCGTTCGATGTCTTTCTGTTTGCGATTGGTTTTGGCAGCCTTCTGTGTCGCGGGCATCCGCCAGACTTTAGCGAGGTTCGTCCGCATGGTCTCAATCAGAGAAGCCAGGGTTTCGGGATTCAGGCCATCGACGGTGCCGTAGATTTTTTCGATTGCATCCAGCTGGTATACCTCTGCGGCACTGTGCACCTGGGTGAAAGCCTGTGTGATCAGTCTTTCGTTGATCGGTTCGATGGGAAGATCGTTGATCCGCTTGATCCAGTTGGCGAGTTCTTCAAGGTTACGGACCTGCTTGGAACGGGTGAGCGGAATCCCCTGGGCCCGCTGATTGAAGCCCCAGGAGAACATGTAGATATTGGTCCGCTGCTGTTCGGAATTGGGATTGTGATTCTTCGTCCAGACCTGCAGGAACTGTTCGGCCAGTGTTTTCGCTTCTCGCGGATCGAGGGGAGCCAGCTTCTCAATGTACGGGAAAGCTTCGTCTTCCTCTTCGACTTTGAGATAGAGCCGGGCGATGGTGGTCATGAAATCCTGGTGCAGAGGCTGATCGACGAGCTTCATCCATTTCTCGTCCGGAATCATCTCCAGGATCTTGCCGGTCGAGATGGCCTGAATGCGGTTCTGTCGCGCCATTTGCGGCTGCATCATTCTACTTTCGGTGTAGTAGTAATTGCCGTAATAATCGCGCTGCATGGTGCGTCCACGACGGGTGGAGTAGTCGTAGGTCTGTGAGATTTCTGCTTCCCGCAGCCAGTTGGTTGCCAGCAGTTGCAGCGTCGACTGCCATTCCCGGGCCTGTTCGGGAGCCGCGGTGAGCAGCGCTTCGACGGCGATTTTCTGCAGTTCCAGACTCCGCTGACGGAAGGAACTGTTACTGATCTGGGTCGACATCCCCGTAGCCACCGCGGAACCGATGGTGGAGAGAATTTCCTTCCCCCGTTCGGGACGCTTGCTGAAACTCTCCTTGAGCCAGGCCTGACCGAGCTCTTCCTTGATACGGGGTGTGAGTTCGACGGCCCGCTTGAGGGCTTCTTCTTTTTCTTCGGTGGAAATTTCGCCGACTGCCAGCACCGCCTGCAGGGCCTCCCAGGCTTTTTCGAGATGTTCGTTCTTTTTCTCGTGGGAGGGGAGCGCCAGATAATAACGCGACAACAGGTTTAAGGCTTCGCGGTCATCTTCTTTGATCGCATCTGCCAATGCAGGCAGGTAATCGGCCATATATTGTGCCTGACCAGAATCGGCCAGTAACTGTGCGACCTGGCGTTTGCTCAGAACCGGCTCTTTGTTCTGTAACTGTTCGTTAAACGCTTTGAGATACTCCTGGATCGCATACCCGTTCCCCAGTGAGATGCGGAAGATGCCCGTCAGCTGACCGAAGTATGTGTTTTTCTGATTCATTTTCTGCTGGAGCTGCGCCGCGAGTTGCGGGTTCTGTTGAATCATCTGCTGAAGCTGTGCGGAACTGACAGAGCCTGAAGGCAGATTCTTCGCATCAATCTTTTCCGTAGCATCTTCGGGCAGGAGTGCTGCCAGCTGGAAGAAGTCGTCGATCGAGATCACATTTTTCTCGGCGAACTGGGTATAACGGGTTCCCGAAGGACGTTCCGGATTCTGCAGGGAAGTCAGCAACTGTAGATAGAGGGCTTGAGACTCTTCCTGTGGCAGGGTCTTGAAAAATGTTTTGACGGCTTTCCAGTCCCCGTCTGTGACATCGCGCTGCAGCGTTGCGAGCTGTTTCTCGAAGGCTTTCAGTTCGGCATCCAGTTTCTCCTGCTGTGCCTTTTTATCGGCGGCAGCCTGCTGTTCGGGAGTCAGCGGTTTCTGTGCGACGAGGGGCTGTTCGGTGGGCTTCTGTTTATCTTCCGGCTGCTGTTTGTCTGTTTTTTCCGGTGCGGCCCAGGCCTGGATGCGGGCAGAAGGGCGTCGATCGAACTTCAGTTTTTTGATCGCGGCCAGCCGTTTCTGTTCGTAGGCTTTCTGCTGGGCATCCGTGCTGGAGGACGAGGCACTCTGAGCTGCGGCTGCGGAACTGGTCTGCACACTGGCAGGTGCGGTCGTGACCGTGAGACTGCCCGAGACTGTGACGGGGGCCTGGACCGGAGCCGCTAAAAGTTTTGAAACCTGTCCCGACGAAGTTGGCGCGCTATATTGCGCCAGGCTGGAGTTGCCGTCAGCTGCACAGAGCAGTGTCGCGATTGTGATCGAAAGAGCGAGTTGCAGTCGCCGCATCGGAAGTCACCTTTACTTGAATTTAGAATCAAATACGTTTCAGCAGTCGTCCGGGGGATTCGCCGGCGAATCCCCCCTTCTCCGTCAGACATTACGAACCACTTTTATCCGGTGGTGGTCCAGCACTGGCGCCACGATGGTCCTTTTCCTTTTTCTTTCCCTTGCCTTTTCCTGGCTTCTTCCCCGGCTTCTTGCCGTTACAGACGCCGTTACAGCAGCCTTTGCACTTACACTGTTTGGGAATCGGCATGCCCTGCAGATCGGTCAGATCGAGATTCGCAAGTCGGATGACGGCTTCCAGATTCTCCTGCTGTTCTTTGAGCTCACCTTTGTCGCCGGTTTTCTCTGCGTTTTCCGCGAGCAGGCGATAGTTCTGACGCGATGACTCGATGATGGGTTCCCAGCCATCTTTGCCAACCCCTTCGAGACGCAGCGTCCAGGTAACGTAATATTCCGCATTGGCCATCGCGGAGCGTGTTTCTTTCAACAGTTCCGCATCGGGTTTCTCATCGGCCTGAAGTTCTCCGAGGAGTGCCTGCAGATCGAGGTAGGCTTCGGGAAGTTCTCCGGTGTACATCATCGCTTTGTCGCGTGCGAGGCGGATTTTACGTGATTCCTTCACATTCTCCGCAGGAACGAATGGCAGGGCCTCGTTGTAGAGCGCTACGGCCCGACTCCAGTTGCCGTGCTCTTCGGCGGTCTGAGCGACTTTGACTCTCTGGTCCACATCATCGAGCTTCAGCTGTGCCTGTCCTGGTCCGTAGTGGTAGGCGCCCAGAAAGAGCGGGACCAGCCCCCAGCAAAGTAGCAGCATAATTCTCATTGGACTTTCCTTCCTGCAATCAGTTTCCATTGCACAAGTGACAAAACTGGTTTCCTGTATTCCGTTTTCCGTCGGTCATGTGGCCGTCGGATGCAGTTGTGTTGACTTCTGTTTCCGTTCCGCTTCCCGCCGGGCCCGTGCCCGTTCTTTGCGACTGGTGAAGACCCCCGGTCTCCAGCCGGTACCCCAGTAATGCAGCAACCAGGGAATCAGGGCGTAGATCAAGGCCGAGAGACCGCAGATCGCCAGGGCGTATTCGCGGCGGGTCAGCTTTTCAAAGGGATTCTCTTCACCGCCGACCGCCAGTTGATCGATCAGGTCGGTGCTGAGATGTTTTTCGTTGCCGTTGTGATAAGTACCGTTCAGGCGAATGGCCAGTTGTCGCAGCGTGGAGACATCCTGGCGGGAATGGTGTCCGTTGATAAACGAGCCTTTGACGGAATCTCCCACGCCGATCACTACCGCATTGGCGACCGAGACGGGCATTTTGGGCATGCCGACGCCGGGCACGGTATCGCCGTCACTGATGAGCAGAAGCGTGGTGCTGTGTGGATTCCAGGGTTTCGCCAGCTCCGCGGCTTCTTCCAGTCCCGAGAACAGATCGGTTTCGCCGGAGACAAACGCGTGATGCATGGGCAGATCGTTGAAGATATTGTGAATCACTTCCAGGTCGCGGGTATCTTCGACGACCCGCTTGGCCGCGTTATAGACGGCGATCACGCTGGTCTGGTAGCGGTTCATATTGGCCCGTTCGAAAAAGGATTCCATCAATCGCGAGGCGCGTTGCATGCGAGCCTGATCCTTGTTCTGACCGGCGTCTTCGAGCCGCATACTGGGCGAGACATCGAGCACGATCAGCAGGTGCTTCATTTCGTTATCGGGGATAGCCTGGGCCGCATGAATTTTGGGAGGCAGCAGCAGCAGGGTGATCAGTCCCCAGCAGAGCCCGGTAAGTGAGAGCACGCGGAGTGCAGGCACGATGCGGGCCCAGGCCGCGGGTTGGGCGGAGGGACCGAAGACGAGCGGCGCAATCCGCCTGATCCGCCGGGCGTGGAGCATTTCCGCGCCGGTGGCTACCACCAGGATCACAATTGCCGCCAGTCCTGCTACCACGGTGTAAACCTCAATCCAAAGAGTGAAAGTGTGCTGCTCCCCAGCAGGATCAGACCTGCCAGACTGTAGGGATAAAAGTTGTCCATCGATTCCGCTGCCGTCCGTTCCAGGCGCGTCTCCTGCATTTCGTCGATGTGCTTGAACACGGTTTCCAGTGCCTGCGGACTTTCGGGCTCGAAGACCTCGCCCCCCGTGAGACCGGTGATGTTCACAACCGGACCGGGCACTTCACTGGCTGCGATGTGAATCGCGTAAACCACGATGCCATCCGCCTTGAGCTTTTCAGCAATCTCCACATCCTGTCCGTTCCCGAGATCGAAGCTGTAGCCGTCGGAGACGAGGACAATCATCCGGTCCCCCTGCTCGCGTGAGATGAGTACTTCCCGGCACGCGCGAAGGGCCTTACCGATTTCGGTGCCTCCCAGCCAGTGCGGATGACCGGGGCTCATGGGATCCATGAACGGGGGCGCGCACTTGATCGCGGAGACATCGGTCGTCAGGGGAACCCAGTGCAGGACTTCGTTGCCGAAGAACGTCAGGCCGAAGGCGTCGCCTTCGCGGTAATCGAGAAACTTGTTGATGGCGGCCATCGAGGCATCGTAGCGTGTGCCTTCGCCGAAGGAGGCGGTCATACTGCCGGAGACGTCGACGCAGAATTCGATGTTGGTCAGCACCCGCCTGGTTTTGGGGGCACTCAGTTGTTGCGGACCGGCGAGAATCAGTACGACAACCGCCAGGATCAACGCGGGCAGTGACTGCGCGAGATTGACCAGCGTTCCCCAGGCACGGCCGCGTGTCTGAACTCCGTGGTCGAAGGGGAGCACGACGTGTCCCCCGTCACGCCGCCAGATCCAGACCAGCAGCGCGATCGGCACGATTAAGAACAGGAGTACCCAGGGATGTGAAAAACTCATAACGTCGATTTACCAGTTTGCCTTGTGTTGCATTGTTTTGTTTTCAATTCATTCTTACTTATCTTGTATTCAGGTAGCGAGGGACGCCAGCTCCTCGTCGAGGGCATCGGCGGGTAGATTCTGATACGGTTCCAGAATCTGCGCGATCTGCGGGCTGTTCAACTGCGGGTCCGCGTCGGGGCGATGCAACAGGATTTCCAGCTGTTGCAGCAGCGGACCTGCTTCCTCGTGCTGTCTTAAAATCCGGGTCACCTCGGCAACGTCGGTCTGTTCCAGGTGCAGTCGTTTTCGCCAGAATGCGACCAGCATCATTTCCAGTTCTGCCATCTGCGTCTGAGTCAGCTTGCCCGCAATCGCTTTTTCGACCATGGGCTGCAGACGATCTGACAGCGAGGGGGGCGGCTGTTGTGTTTCATCGGTTTCATTGGCTGATTTGCGTTTGACGAAGACAATCAGAAAGGCGCCCACCGTCCAGAGCAGGAAGATGATGGTCATCCAGAACTGGTAGCCGCCGATCCGGGGGATCGATGTGGCCGAGGGGCTGTTGGGCTCCACGCGACTGGCGGGGAGAATCGACTTGATGCGCACCGGGATCGCGGGCAGTTCGCCTAATGCACTCTTATCTTTGCGTTCGAGGAAGTCTGCCAGATTATATTCACCGGGCTGGAGGCCGTAGTATTCCAGTTCATAACGGAACATGTCCGGGCCGTGCGGGTGGATGCTGACAATCCTTAAGATGATCGGATCGTCGTCGGTAATCTGTTTGACCTGCAGTTCGGAACCGGGGAGGATGACGTCCTCTATGCGTTGCGACATGCCGACTGACGCACTGGAGGGCTCCTCTGCTGCGGCGGAGGGAGACGGTGCGGCTCCGTAGACGCAGGCCAGCAGGACCAGCGCGAGTGGCTGCAGAATCAGAGTTCGGAAAAATGCCTGCCGGTCTCTCATTAACGGCTCCCTCGTGAGAGAATATCGCGGGAAGAAAAGAACTGCCTTAAATGGGGGACGAACGGCTCGTCCGTTTCAATTAACAGATGATCGATGCCGCTGCGTTTCAGCTGGAAGTCGATCTGCTCCTGGTCGAGCCAGACCTTGCGGCCGTGTGTGACGAAGTCGCTGCCGGTCTCTGCTTCGCGGGCCCGCATCAGTCCAGCTCCGCGCAGCCCGCTCTCAGCCGGATCGCGAAACTGGATCACCACGGTATCGTGTCGTTGTGCGAGTTGCTTGAGGGCGGGAACCGCTTTGGGATCGTGCAGGTCGGAGAGGACGATAATCAGCGCCCGACTCTTGAGGCTGGGGCTGAACTCGGCCACCCGTTGACCGATGGTGGTCTGTTCGTCGTAGCGGAAGCGTCTCAGACGGACCAGCCACTGCATGACCTGGTCTTTGGAAAGGCTGGGATGAATCCGCAGATCGGTTTCGCCGACGCCGAGAACGCCGACGGGACTGACGCGTTCCAGGCAGGCAAAAGCGAGCCCGCCCGCGATGTGCAGGGCCAGACCGTATTTACTTTTCGCGGTGGAGCTGATCATCATCGAAGCGGAGGTGTCGATGAGCAGATAACAGGGAAGCCGCTTGGGGGTTTCGTATTCCTTGATAAACAGCTTGCCGGTACGGGCGGTGACCCGCCAGTCGATGCTTTTGATCGGATCCCCTTCCTGGTAGGGTCGCGACTGGAAGAACTCGAGCCCGGAACCGAGGAACGGTGACTTGTCGGTCCCGTAACTCAGGCTGTCCGCGAGTCGCTTGACGGCAATGTAGAACTGCCGTGCGTCCAGCGGATCAATCTGTTCCAGTAAGCCTTCCATGCAGCACCTGTTTTAAATTTGTGAGAGTATTCGATAACGTGATTCGAGACAGCGGCGACTAGTCCTCCCGCCCAACCAGGGACGGCGTCGCCCCCAGGTCGCGGAGCATATCCTGCAGCACCCCCTGGCCGGTGAGTCCGTCGGCGAGCGCTTCGTAATTCAGCCGGATGCGGTGCAGGATGACATCCTCGGCCAGCACGAACAGGTCTTCGGGAATCACGTAATTGCGTCCCTGGATCAGTGCCCGGGCACGGGAAGCCTTGACCAGCGCGATGCCGGCACGCGGACTGCAGCCCAGTTCGATGTTGGGATGATTGCGTGTGCGGTTGATGACTTCGATCACGTGTTCCACAAAGGTATCGCTGACGTGAATGTCGTTGACGGCCTGCATGCAGGCGACCAGGTCATCGGCTGTGCCGACGGGTTGTTGCTGCATGACGTCGAATTCGGTATTCACCACGGCTCCGCGGTCTTCGCGACGAATGCCGAGTGCCATGTTGCGTTTGAGGACTTCGCGTTCCTCACTCGGATCGGGATAGTCCAGGCGGTGACAGAGCATGAAGCGGTCGAGCTGGGCCTCGGGCAGTTCAAAGGTTCCGGCCTGCTCCACCGGGTTCTGCGTGGCGATCACCAGGAACGGCGCGGGGAGCGGGAAGGTTTCGTTGCCGATGGTCACCTTGCGTTCCTGCATCGCTTCCAGCAGTGCCCCCTGCACCTTGGGAGCCGCCCGGTTAATTTCGTCGGCCAGCAGCAGGTTGGTGAAGATCGGCCCGGTGCGGGTGACGAACTCGTTGGTTTTCTGATCGAGGATCTGCGAGCCCAGAATATCGGAGGGCAGCAGGTCGATGGTAAATTGAATGCGGGAGAAATCGAGATCGATCGATTTGGAGAGGACCGACACGAGCAGCGTTTTCGCCAGTCCCGGCACCCCCTGGAGCAGAATATGACCGCCGGTAAACAGGGAGATCAACAGGCGTTCGACGACCTCATCCTGGCCGACAACGACCGTGGCGACCTGGTCGCGGACGGCCTGGATGAACTGGGCATTCTTGAGGACTTCTTCCGAAATCTCATGTTGGCTGGCAGCGGAGCTGTTCATAGATGATATCGTTCCATGCTGACGGGAAATCGATTGTGTCTGGGGCAGAGTGGGTAGAAACTCAGTTGCAGAAACCGCGGGCAGCAGGGCGAAACGCTGCCTGTCACAGAATGGCGTTGGCGATCTAGACAAAAGTGCCCACAAATAAACAGGGGCACACTATATCTTAAAAGTGCCCCTCAGCGACTGTCAACAACTTTCACAGCAATTTCCTGACGCACCAGCGGAGTACAGAGTTCCCGGAATTTTAACTCCGGATTGCTGGTCTTCTGAAAACAGTTATTCAGGAACGCTTCTTTAATCGATAGGGCTTTCCAGCATCATAGAGCTTCTGTCGACTCTGGTAAGATTTTTTGATGCGATAATTTTGTTCGTATTTGATCGCATTTTGATTATATTCTTTCGCTTTATCAAACTGCCCGAGTTCAGCATACGCGGCTGCCAGCAGCGCCATGTTTAGAGATTTCTGTTCGGGGATGAGCCGGGTTGCCTGTTGTGCATATTCAAGTGCCCGCTTGCCGTCACGCACCTTGTCATCCGGGCTGGAGGCGAGCAGTTGAGCGGCTGCTTGCGGTGCGAAGCTGTTCTGAGGATCGCGTTGCACCACCTCTTCGAAGTCTTTGACGGCAGCCTGATCCTGGCCTGTGGACTCAAGATACTCACCGCGGCTAATCCAAACCTCCGGCACCTCTGGTGTCAGTTCGATAGCTTTATCAAAATCCTGTCGGGCGCGATCCCGCTGTTTCAGGAGCGCCTGCAGCTTGCCTCGTCTGATGAAAACGAGACTGGATTCAGGAAACAGTTCTGCCGCCCGATTTAGCGTCACCAGTTGCAGTTCGCGACGTTTGTGATATTCGTAAGCGTAGACCTGATCTAACAGTTCATGTAAGTCTGTTGTACTCTGCTCCGCAACCTGACTCTCGACAGGTTCTGGTTTGTGTTTCAGTTTAAGGAGCACCGCTGCTGCGAGCAGGCCTGTCATCTCTTCCGATTCGGCAGCCTGCTGCAGATAGCGGATTGCCAGTTTGTTCTGTTTTTTCTGCAGCAGTGCCTTGCCGACGAAATACTGATAAAAAATGCGAGCCTGGTGACTTTCCGGTTCCTGCAGATACCAGTCGATCACCTCGGGTGAGAGGGCCTGAGCATCTTTCCCGGTGAGAATCCGTTTGCAGAGCAGGATCTGATTGAGCTGCGGCAGGTGATATTTCTTGCCCCGGGAGAGAAATTCGATGTCAAGCGCCTGCGAGAGATACTCATCCCGCTCTTTCGTCATGCCCAGTTCATCGGCAATCAGCGCTGCCATGATTGCCGGATACGCTTCGCCCACAAAATGGTACTCATCCGCGGTATAGTCCCAGACTTTCATGGCCGCCTGCGGATTTCCTTCGAGATACTGATAACAGCCAACCACAGAAAGCTGTTTGTACATCAGCTGATCAGAAACAAGATACCGGTCATCGGACAGTGGCACATTTGAATAATAATCCACATAAGGCTTGACGAACGTCTGTATTTCCGCGGGCGGTTCGAGTCCCCGCGAACGGCACCAGGTATGGAAATCAAATTGATTGTTATAACGGACCGCTTCCTGTTTGCGCAGTTCCAGGGCACTGTCCAGATCCCCCAGAAGTTCATGGCACTCCGCCTCAAGTCTCAGGCCCCAGCCAGAGTACGTTTTCGCAGCCACTTTGGCGTGCTTTAAAGCCTCTTTATAGTCTTTCTTCTTAATGTAATAGCGGGCGATCTCAGCCTCCACTCCCGCGCGTTCCATCACGCTCTGTACCAGCGCCAGAGCTTCGTTACGCAGCCTCAGTTCCTTTTCGTCTTTCCCCTGCAGCTGGGCGATTTTAATCAGGGGGTAGATGTTCTCGTAAGTCGGACGCTGGTTGAAGACTTGCTGATAGATCGTTTCCGCGCGGGGATAATCGAATCGCAGTGAATACTGGTAGGCAATCGCATGGGTCAGTTGATCGACATCGGCATATCTCTTGAGCAGTTCGGGGACGCGCGGCTCGTTCTGCTTCCAGTTAAAAGTCAGTTCCTGAATGATGGTGTAAGGGGAATCCGGACTGACGGCTGTCAAGTGAGGGACCCATTGTGGCTTTTCCTCTTCGGGAACGGCGTAGTCGATTACGAAGGCCAGCTCGGAAATCACATGACTGCCGTTACGGATATAGGTGGTATCGCGGACCGTTTCCAGCGGTTCGTTGGGTAGACCGATTTCGCGGTCGCGGGCCAGAATCTGATGCGTCGCCGTGGTCCAGTACTCTCCCGGGACCTGGCCCAATTCGTTAAACGCCTCGAGTGCAATCGCCTGCTGCCAGCCGAAGGTCTGCAGGAACGGCTTGAAGGGATGCTTGTCCAGCGATTTCAAAAACAGATTGAGTTCCTGGTCCGCATTCACGGACCTGAGTTCCTGTCTGCGACTGACCAAATCCCAGGCCTGCAGCATGGTCAGATCCTGCACCGTGCTGGCCAGCATCGAAAAGGAAGGCTCGGTCTTCTCAGCCGGATCGGTTCCCCGGTCCTTGAGCATCGCCACAAGGGCATCGCGGCTTTCAACCAGTTTCTGCAGTCTGGTGCCGGCGAATTCAGGAAGTAGTTTGCGGACATTTTTCCCTTTGAGATAAGGCTGACAAAATTGGATCAGTTTGAAGTTCACATCGTGAATTATGGCCAGGCTCTGACGATCGTCGAGCGTTCGGGGTCGGGTATAAAAGGCCCGCACCGAGTGGATGTCCCGGATCTGCAGCGTGTCGGCGATGTCGTTCTGCTGTTGAGGCGTGCCGAAATAAGTGACCTGCAGCAGAGCGAGGTAGTCCCGCAGCAGTTCATTTTCCAGTGTCAGTTTCTGGTCCTTCAGCTTTCGGTTGTCGTACCGACAGTGCGCTTCGACGACCGGCAGCCATTCCGCGGGCACATTCGTTTGTGACTTCAGACCCGCAATCGTTTCGATGTCCTTGAGGGCCATCCGATCCAGTCCCAGCAGCCCCCGCACCAGGGCCCGATTGGAAAGGGCGTAAGCGGTGTCGGGATGCTTCTGCTGCAGGCGTTCGGCATAGAGCAGTCCGCGGGCTTTGGTCGCCAGGGGAATCAGGCTCCAGTACTGTTCGGTCAGCGTTCCAAACAGCGCATAGCTCTGCGCCAGTTGCGCCAACAGTGCGGGAGACTCCCCCTGCTTCGCGATCGCGGCGTGCGCATCGATCAGTTGTGCGTACTGCTGCCGGAAGTTTAAATCGTCTATCTTGATAAAACGGAGCGGCTCGGTGGGAATCGCCTCTTTCGTGGCTTTCTTTTTTTGCGGCACGTAACCGGCCTGCTGCAGCAGATCCTTAAACCAGGTACGCGAGTACTCCTCTGCCAACTGGACAGCCTCGGTGGCGGAACTGCGATTGGTCAGTTTCAGATCCCGCTTTTCAATCAGCTTTAATTTTTCACCGTCCCGCTGCATGACCTGGACGACATACCGCCCGCGACGAGTGATGGTGACATGGATATTGAAGACCGGTACATCTTTGTCTTTCAGTGCCGGAAGCGGTTCGCCCAGAGAGGCATCGCGTGTGCGGGCGCCAAACTCTTCGCGGGCGGCGATCAGAAAGGCCTGCCGAAACAGTTCACGAATGAGAACGCCGGGAACGCGAACGTTCGTATCCTGCTTCTGCAGATCCAGGTAGACCGTCGGCTGCACGGCAGCACTGCGTTTCTGGCTCGCCTCAGCTGGCGATGACCACAGTGTGGACAGAATTAACAGACAGGTCAGCAGTACGCGTACACCACAGGCAAGACACGGACGAAAAAGATCCAGGCAGTAAGCAAAGGACATCTCAGAATCCACCATATATATTGAAAAAGAATTGCGATCACCGAGTAACACTTTTAAAAATAGCGAACGTCAGTCCAGTATTCAAGTAAGAACTAAGCAAGAGAGTTTCATCCGCAGATCTTGTTAGATCAAGCAGCGGTCGACTCGTTTGTTTTTTTCTACATCGAAAGGCGCGAAACGGGGTGGGTGGTGCGCTTGAGTCAGACAGTGCCGGCTGGTTCCTGGAGTGTTTGAATTTCAAATCAATGGTTTCTCATGATCGACATTTGAATGTCGTCTGAGTAGGATGAGTGTACAGTTTATTATGTGTACCAAATGATGGTAGGAAAACAAGTTAGGTGATACAGGGCCATTCAGCCCTGGAAAAAGCGAAGTGAAGTCAGAAGACGATCTCCGGGAGAACCTGAATGGAACCGACGCCGCTACCGATAGCCAGCAAGCTTTCGATTCGTGAGTGTGGCTATAACGAATACTGGCTGCAGGATCAGATCTATGAAAACCCGAGCTGTCTCGGTCTGGGTGAGCTTGATGCCATCGACAAGGAACGTCGGCAGTCGAGCGGCGGGCGGCTGGATCTGTTGATGAAAAACGCCGAGGATGATGCGATGTATGAAGTCGAAATCATGCTCGGGGACACTGATGAATCGCATATCATCCGCACGATCGAATACTGGGATAACGAAAAACGACGCTGGCCGCAGCGACAACATACGGCGGTGCTGGTAGCGGAGTCAATCACGCGTCGGTTTTTCAACGTGATTCATCTGCTGAGCCATTCGATCCCGATCATTGCGATTCAGGCCAATATCATCGAGGTGGGCGGGGTGCGTTCTCTGCATTTCACGAAGGTGCTGGATACTTATGAAGAGATCGACGACGGTGCTGCGCCGGATAATAAGACGTACGATCTGAGTTACTGGAAGGAGCGGGCTTCGTGGGTGATTGAGAATGCGAAAGCGCTGCAGGAAGTCAGCGAAGAGATCCTGGAGCATTCGGAACTGAACTATACCAAGTTCTATATCGCGATCACGTTAAACAGTAACAGCTATTGCTTTCTTCATAAGCGGAGCGATGGCAAGAGTCTGTTTGAGTTCCGGATTCCCGATCATTTACTGGAGGAAGCGAAGGAGCTGCTGGACTCGATCAGTATTACGTATATCTCCAAATCCAAACGCCTGCGTTTTACTTCCGATAAAAAGACGATCGAACAGCACAAAGACGTATTTAAAAAACTGACCGCGATTTCCGGAGAATACTGGGCAGCCTCATGAGTGATATTAAATTATTTCGTACACAGGGCGATGCCGTCACCGAACTGGAAGGCAAGACGGTCGCGCTGGAAAAGTCGCTACAAATTTTGATCGAAAATCATCTGGAGACGCTGCTGGGAATCAAATTTTTGGCCAGTGAATATTCCACCGGAAAAACGCACGCCGGGCGGATTGACACGCTGGGGATCGATGAGAACGGCTGCCCGTGTATTATCGAATACAAGCGGACCAGTAATGAAAACGTGATCAACCAGGGGCTGTTTTACCTGGACTGGCTGATGGATCACCGGGCGGAATTCGAACTGATGGTGATCAAGCAGTTCGGCCAGGAAATGGCGGAAAACATCGAGTGGTCGAACCCCCGCCTGCTGTGTATTGCCGGTAACTTCACGAAATATGATGAGCACGCCGTTCAGCAGATCAATCGAAATATTGAGTTGCTGCGGTATGTACGGTTTGGGGAAGAGTTCCTGCTGTTTGAGATGGTGCATGCGGTGGAGATCAAGCCTCCGGATAATGGTAAAATCAAACCGGATCCCAAAACCGACGACGAGGAATCAACAGATCCTCCGGTTCGTTCCGTTGAGACGAATCTCCAGAACTGCTCGACAGAAATTCAAAACCAACGCAAACGTCAACGTAGATTCCATATTCCTTTCCCAATACCAGCCGTTGATTCAAACAAATCTGGATACTCTTCTTTGTAGGCTTCGCTATCCGAAGAATGAGTTTCAATGGTTCGTCTCACAGCCGCTTGCCAATGCTTATTTGAATAGAAATTCATAATCCCACGACTTTCGATGCGATCATAAATTTCTTTTAAAGTTGCTTCACCACCAAGTTCCTCAAAAGCATCTAAAACTTCATCTAACCACGGGCGTGGTTGTGTCATCTGAATCTCCTTTACACTGATATACGCGCATATCTGAGAATCAATCGTTCGATTCATCATGAACTACAAGAGGCAATAACTCTTCATACTCTATTTGGGGGCTGCTTTTTTCTTCGCCATGGGGGTTCCTAGTTCTGGAGGGGAGTGTGAAATCGTTTTTGATTTTGCTACCACGAAAGGCACGAAAGGCCTGGCTGGTGAGTGTGCACATTTCACCAGTGTAGCAAATGGTTATGTGACCGCAAGTTAGTGAGTGTGGAATCCCTTTTGTGGCTGGTGTTGTATGCAGTGTCGACCCTGTTACCGGCGGCTGGCGATTTGCTGCTCACGGGAATGATCGCTTCGTTTCTGTGAGCGGAATGGCGCTCGCCACCGGTGTTCTATTCAACGCCAACCGTGTTTACCGGCGGGTCGTGCTTTGCTGCTCACTGGTGCTGTCTGATTGAGATGTGGGGAGGAGTTATACGGGTCATTTCGTTCGGCGGGCAGCCACATAGGGCTGCCCCTACGTTTGGGAATTAGTCTGGGGGCTTATTTTTTTAGATGAAGGATATTTTAGATTTGCTTCAGCGTGGTTTTACCTGTCGGGGCGATACTGTCTGCAGACTTGCTTGATGTTTTTGACACGCGGGAGTGAATGATGAATAGCCTGGTTTCTCTGGTTCAAATGACGGCCGTGATTACGGCCGGGGTGTTGTTGCTGGCCTGTCTGGCGGGGGCCGTGCGGTATCAGTCGCGGCGGAAATGATGCGCGATGTTCACGTTGGTGAGGCGGTGCCGATGGGTAGAATGGGTGGGTGTCTGGAGTTTGTTTTCTACCACGAAATTCACGAAAGGCACGAAAACGGTTTGGGTTGAGCTGTCAGTGGGTGGGATACCTTTTGTGACTGGTGTTGTCTTCGGTGTTGACCCTGGTTACCGGCGGGTTGTGCCTTTCCGCTCGGGAGTTGGTGGTGGTTCTGATTTTGCATGGGCTTTAGCTAAGACGTTTCAACCGGGGCTAAGGCCCTGCGGCTGATTTTCTTTTGGAGTTGGGGAGTTGTGAATCTGGTTGTGGTTGATTTGGTGGGATGACTGTAAACCAGGATTTCTATTCAGGGACGCAACACTGTCAGTTTCCTGCTCGCTGCGCTCGGCCCGAATTGCATTCGGGCTTACCCGATTTTTTTCTACCACGAAAGGCTCGAAAGACACGAAAACGGTTTGGGTGGGATACCTTTTGTGACTGGTGTTGTATTCAGTGTCGACCCTGGTTACCGGCAGCTAGTGCTTTGCCGCTCACGGGGGGACTGGATGTTGTTCCATTGGAGGCTTGTTGCTGGACAATGTCGCGAGGCGGGCAGGCACGCAGGCTCTGCCCCTACGGGTCAATACGATATGAGGCGATTTGAAACTTTCAGATTGAACCTCTGATCCTGGAGGGAGTTGGTTATGGGATTGTTGGCTGACATGATCTGTTATTTGAAACGGGCTTGGGCTGTGCGGGTATGTGGTGAGGTTTGCTTGGGTGTTGGCTGTTATCTTCTTCATCGGCGTGAGGGGGTCAAGACAGAATTTTGTCCCGATGTGGCCGGATTTTGTCCTGGTGTGGCCTGGATTTTGTCCTTGTTCGGCTGGGGTTTGTCCTGGTGTGCCCTGAACTGGGCGAGGTGGACATTGCGAAGTGGTGCGGGGTGTTTCAGTAAACAGGGGGTGAAAATCGGCGGAGGTGCAGGTGAACTTCGGTCAGAGGTGGGGCGTGTTCCGGTGCTCGGGGACGTGCCTCGCGCGCGAGCCAGAAGGGAACTACAATACGCTTCGGCGGGAGCCGATCAAGTTCAATTTCAGCAGCAAGTAAAGCTGTGCCCTGTGCGCAGTGCGGGTTTCGTCAGTGGTGCGACGATGATCATCCGCCGGGCGGTGAGAATCGGTTGCCTCGGGTGGGGCGGTGCGTTAGCTTATAAGGAGCCGTTGATGGCTGCCTGCAGATACTGCCCACCCCCTGCCCTCAAAAGAGAGATCATCATGAAATCGCTGTCGCTGTTTGTGTTGTTAGTTACGTCTATGCTGGTCTCGTCATCTAAAGCTGCGGACAAGAGTCCCGCGGACAACAGTCCGGCAGACGAGCGTCCTCCTCAGGTCAAAGCGGTGCAGCCGGGTGTGACGTTGTCGCTGGTGGCTGAGCAGCCTCAGTTGTCGACACCGACCGGCGTGGATGTGGACGAACAGGGGCGGGTCTGGGTCGTGGCGACGCATACGCATTTTCGGCCCGACGATTATGTAGGTCCGGAGCATGATGAGATTCTTATCTTTTCCGATCTGGACAAAGCGGGACGGGCACAGAAGCGGCAGGTGTTCTACAACGCGACCGACGCGACGATGGACCTGGAACTGGGGCCGGATGGCTGGGTGTACCTGGCGGAACGGGACCGGATTCTGCGGATCAAGGATACCGACGGCGACGGGAAGGCGGACGTCGAAGAGAACATCGCGGTGCTCGAGAGTGAAGCAGACTATCCGCACAACGGTCTGGAAGGGCTGGCGTGGGATAACCGGGGGAAGCTGATTTTTGCGATCGGAGAAAACTTCGCCAAGGACTGGACGCTGACGGGGACCGACGGGACGAAGATTACCGGCGCGGGCAAAGGGGGCATCTTCCGTTGTACTGCGGATGGGAAACAGTTGAAGCGGATTGCGGAGGGATTCTGGAATCCGTTTGGTCTCTGTGTGCGGGCGGATGGCGAGATTTTCGCTGCGGAGAATGATCCCGGAGAGCGGCCGCCGTGCCGCGTGCTGCATATTGTCGAAGGGGGCGATTATGGTTACGACCGGGGTTACGGTTCGGAAGCCCATCATCCGTTTGTGGCCTGGAATGGCGAGCTGCGGGGCACGCTGCCGATGATTCATCCTTCGGGTGAAGCACCGTGTGGAATCGCACCGCTGGGCCGAGGCCTGCTGGTCCCTTCGTGGGGCGATCACAGCGTCGACTTTTTTCCGCTTAAGCAACAGGGAGCGAGTTTCACCTCGAAGCCGATCACGATTGTGAAAGGGGGACGCTATTTTCGTCCGAGTTGTATCGCGGCCGCCCCAAAGAACAATCAGCAGGTGATGACCTGGTATCTGTGTGACTGGGTTGATGGACGGTATCAGGCGCATGGTTACGGACGGGTGTGGAAGCTCGAGATTGACCTGACGAAGGCCGACTGGGTGGGACCCCTGGAACTGGAACCGCCGACGCAAGAGGCGAAGCTGGCAGCGGATCTGCGGAGCGGACATGCGACACAGTCACTGAAAGAACTGTTGAAGCTGGCGCAGAACGAGGATCCCTTTGTGGCCCGGGCGGCCCTGGTGGCGTTGTCTCATAAAGCGTCAAAGTGGACGCCGGCTGAAGTGAAGAAGTGGTCGCCGGCGGAACGGGTGCAGGCGGTACTGGCGTTGCAGTTGGCCCAGGCGGAGCCGTCAACGTGGATTCCCGTCTTCCTGAAGGACAAGAACGCGGACGTGCAGTTCGAGACGATCCGCTGGATTTCGGACAAGGGTTTGAAAGCATATCTACCTGATGTGGAACAGGTGCTGGCGCAGAGTGATCTGGATTATCAGCGGTTTGAAGCAGCGATTGCGGCGTGGAACACGTTGAACGGCAAGGCGTTGGACGGCGTGCGGAATCCGGAGATGCTGCTGGCCCGCGTGAAGGACAAACAGAGTGCCCCGCAGATTCGGGCGTACGCTTTGCGGATGCTGCCAACGCAGTCACGGTCTGCTCCGAAAGCGGGACAACAGGTGGTGACACAGTTCCCCAAGGGACTGACGCTGGCGATGCTGGAAGAACTGCTGGCGGTGAATGATGCGGAGTTGTCGCTGGAAGCGGTGCGGACGCTGTCGGGGAATCCGATTGTGTCACAGAAGATTCTGGCGCAGCTGGCTGCGGATCCAAAACAGGATTCCGTGCTGCGGGCCGAAGCGATTGCGGGCCTGGCACCGCTGGCGGAACAGCAGGTCGGGTTGATGCTGAAGCTGGCGGATTCTCCCGACCAGGTGGTTCGAGAAGAAGCGCTGCGGTGTCTACGTTCGATGCAACTGACTGATGAGCAGAAGAAACAAATAAAGGCGCTGGCGAAAGCGTATCCCGATTCAAAGGATGCTTTCGAGGCGGCCGTGAATCCGGGCGCCCTCAAGACGGACCGCCCTGCTCTGACCGATACCAGTGCGTGGCTGAAAGCGGTTGAAGGGGTCCAGGGGTCGGCGGATGTGGAGAGTGGACGGCGGCTGTTTCATCATTCCCGACTGACGAACTGTGCTCACTGTCATCGACACAGTGGTCGCGGGAATGTTGTGGGGCCTGACTTGAGCAGCCTGGGGGATCGGCAGGATCGGGCGTGGCTGTTGCGATCGATTCTCGAACCGAGCCGGGAGATGGCTCCGGAATATCAGCCGCGAACGATCATTCTGACGGACGGGCGGACGTTTACGGGGATCCGGCTGCGGTCGTACGTGAAGGAGACGATTCGTGATGCTCACGGTCAGAACAAGACGTTTGATCGCGATGATGTGGAGGCGATTGTCGAGTCGCCCGTTTCCTTCATGCCTCAGGGTCTCGTGCATGCGTTGACGGATCGCGAGTTGCGGGACCTGATCGCGTTTCTGGAAAGTCATTCGCGGGAAAAGACAGCGGATTGAGAGAGGATAAAAAATCGAGACGGGGGCACCCTTCACGGTCCCGTCTCGATTGGAAGCTGAAGTACTTTCAGCTTCGGAGTTTACTTTTCCGTTTGTTTTTTGGTAAGGGGAACGAGGTTCAGTGCGTGAGATCGCTGGCCTGTTTTCTGGTCGATGAGCCAGGCCCCTTTGACTTCGACATTGAAGACGACGTATTTGCCGTGATCCTCTAGTTTAAGCTGTTCGCTGTATTTGCCTGTGATCTCAGGATCGAGGCGTTGGACCGGTGTCTCCTGGGAGGAGGCGCCTGTGATATGGAATTCGAGTTCGATGGGCCAGTCGCGACGACCGGGTTCGATGTTGAGTGACTGAGGGAGGACGATCTGGTGACTCAGATTCAATACGGGGAAGATGGGTTCGTAGATCTTCTGTAGGCGGATCACTTCGAGATCGTTGTTGCCATACGCCTGGAGATTGCCCTGCAGGTTGGTGAAGCCATAATCGTTGCTGATATGGTGCAGATAAAAGTTCTGTTGCGCACTTTCAATGTAGTTTAAGAGACGCGTCAGTTCTTCAATTTCCTGACGATACTTGAGTACTTTCGCAGAGGGTTTACTGTTTTTCGCGTTCGGTTTTTCTTTGGTGTTTGTGGTGCCGTTGTTGGGGGAGCCGATATAGAGGCCGCCGCCGATGCCACCACCGCCACCAGATTTGGAACGACTGGAACCGTTGCCGTTCATGAAGTTTTCCGTATCGATACTCCGCTTGCGGCTACTGATTTCGCTTCGGATATAAGAGAGGACTTTGCCATAGTTGGAGAGGGCTGTGAAACCTCGCACGTTAGGCATCGCGCGACGGTGGCCTTTGACGTCTTCGGTGAGAGGGAGAAAGCGGGCGGGGAAACGCAGCGTATAACGGTTCCCCGGCAAGGATTCAGGGCGACTGAGCCATTGGGCGAACGCAGCGGATTCGGCCTGGAGCTGCTCGACTTCGGGTCGCGGCGCCTGCGGACGAAAATAAACGCCACGCTCCGGATTGAGACCGAACTTCGAGCGTTCGCCGACGGCACGGAAATCGGATTCGTGTCGCCAGCGGTTGAACATCAGCGAGCCGCCATTCGCTGATGCGAATTCGGGCAGGTAGCGGGCGATCAAACGCAGGCTGGTTGCGGCGGTGAATGTTTCAATTTGACCGGAGTCGGCGGGGACCGCGTTCTTCGCAGACGGCATCGCAGAGGGAGTCTTGGAAACGGAGGCGGTTTGATCTGTGTTGTTCTGCTTACCAGTTTCAGGCAGGCGGTATTCAAAAATCAGTTTCTGATCGTTGAAGAGTTGGAACCCGTGCAGTTGAGCTGGGAGCAGAAGCCCGTCCTGGCCTTTGCCTGAGGAATCTGGGAGCAGTCTGGGTTCGCCGATGGAGACAACCATTTCGAGACGAGCCGTCTGATTGAGACGTTCGAGGATATGGTCGCGAATGTCGTCGGGAATCTGTTTGAAGGTCGTTTCCAGAGGTTCTTCAAGTTGCAGACAGGGAGTCAGGTTGACCAGGTTCAGATGGTCCTGGGAAGGCAGGATCACAAGCCGATCGGCGGGAACACCCTGTTCGATGAGCGGCCTGGTCGGCCCCCAGGTATAAGGATTCTGCATAGCACCGTTGGAGACCGTGAGTTGCACATCGCGCAGTTGAGGATCGACTTTGATGCCGGCATGAACGACAAAGCGTCGCCCGGTGGATTTGAGACACTGACGCATCCAGTCGTGCCATTGTTTGCTCAGTGCGGGCAGCTGTTTCTGATCGAGGTTCCGCTGAGAAGTACTCAAAGGAAAAAAGGGCGAACTGGGATTCACAAAGTGTTGTTCCACTTTCTTTTTCGCGTCTTGCCATTCCTTGATGTCTTTTGCTTTTTCTGCGGGATCTCGCGGAGCCGCATTCAAGTCGGCGGTGCCGTGAGCTGAATAAGCCTCTTCTGCCTGTTTGAGCTGATACAGATCACTGCCAAAGGAGTGAGATTTAGATTTAAAATTGTAACGGTAATCATCAAACAGTTTTTCCAGCTCTGCCTGATCGACGTTATTGCCGTCTAATTCGTGCTTGAGCAGAAAGAGCGTATATTGATCCAGGTTGCCCGGCTGATCGGGACCGGGGAGAATCTGTCCTTTCGCTTCACTCAAAATTGAAGGAGGCAGCTGTTTAAAATCCAGAGTAGCCAGCTGATTTTTCAGAAAGGGGTCCTGGTAAAGTTCAAGGGATTCGGTGGTAATTGATACGGGCGGAAGCGTATTTTCATCATCATTTTTCAGTTGCATGCGATCCCAGGTCACGACGCGAGTGAGATAAGCCTCACAACCTCCCGGCCCTGCCTGGCTGAACATGGGACGTGCCTGCTCGGGAGTCAGAGGCAGGAATTGCTGTTCATAGCAGGGTCTATAATACCCCTTGATCTTATCATCCCGCTGGTCAAAAGAGCCGGATGTCAGCCCCGGAAAATTCTCATTGCCGCTGCGGAGATCTATCAAGACCCCTTCCCGCTCGAAATCGTACCGGCGATTAAACCCTAACAGGACTTTACGAATCTCGACAAAACGGATCGGCAGCTCGACCGCGTACTTACTCAGCTTATCCGTATAGTTCTGCTCGAAACGCTTAAGAATATCCCGTCTGTCGAATTCATTGGTTCCCAGCCAGTCTGCAGAATATATTCCGCCAGCCCGGTTTTTTTGAATACTGACGAGTGTTCCAATGGTTTCCGGAAAATGAGTCGCCAGGAGAACCGGACTCACGTGCTTTGGATTCAAGCCCAGTGCAACCCGGTCTAAAAATCCGGTAAACCGCCGGTGATCGCTGCCTAGATAAACTTCATCTGAAAAAGTCAGATCAGCTCGAACAGCAGGATAACCTTTCCACATTACCAGGCCATGCTGTTTGGCCAGCTGTTGCATTTTCTGTGCGAGATCCTGATTTTCTTCAGCCTGTGGTGCAGTCGGCTTTTCGATCGCTGGTTTGACATCCCATGATTGAATTACCTGGGTTGGATCTGCAGCGTCTACGAGAGAGAGGCGGACAATCTGCACATTCACCAGGTAGTCTTCTCTGAGCATGCCAAGAAATCGACGATGCTGCTCGAAGCGGAGATTCGACAGCAGGACATCCTTACGAAATGCCAGCTTTTTGCCTTCAATCTGGCGAGCAAATTCCCGTGCTTCTGCAGGAGTCTTTTTAATTCCGGAAGGCATTTCGGGGGAATTCAGGTAGACTTCCCTCAAAATCGATCGCAACTTGAGATGATTCAAACTCCCTCTGACTCGCAACGGGAATTCTCCCCGATCTTCCAGATAGTTATCCAGAGTCGCGGGTGAAAAGACCGCCAGGGGAATAGCTTCTCCCGCATATTTGATTTTCTGAAAATCCTGAGCATACTTGCGAATTACACTGGCAACCTGGACGCCTTTGTCAAAATCATTGACGCGTGAACTACGCAGATCGTAGTACTGATTTTTATCATCTTTCGAATAAAAGAGTTTATAGCCGTCTTCGAACAGGTGAAAACAATCCTCGATCCGCTGGTGCTCTCTACCATTTGTGGTATTGAACGCCCCCTCGAAACCTTTCTCTTCCATTTTTTTCGCCAGCAGTTCATATCCTTCTCGATCAACCAGGTAACTCAGTAAGGCACCAATGTGATCGGCTGAGGTGCGAAGCGTACGTTGCTCTTCGTGTGTATAAAGGCCTGCGTTATCACTGAGGATGGCTGCTCCCCCCAGCTGCTTGAGCTTAAACTGAGGCAACACTTCCAGGACATGAGCCCAGTTGAATCGACCGTCTGCGGGTGCGTTACCTGTCGGGACCGGTTTCTCTCCATTCATCGCGGGAGCCATAGGAGTTGCTTTGCCCTCAGGTGTCGCCTGCGGTAAGCCATTATTCTCTTTGGCAAAGATATCTGGATATTTTTGTCTTACGAAATCCTGATCAGCCTGACTGAGCTCTGTAATCGGCAGCAGATGCAGTTTGCCATCAGACTCTTTTTCGAGGATGACCAGCTTTCCATTGGTTCCCTTGAGTTCTCCCCGCACCTGATTTTTTCCATCGGCGCTGGTCCAGAGACGATGTTCAGCCCATGCGAAAGAGGGAACCAGACTGATGACCACCAGCAAAAATAAGCAGCGAAGACCCCGACAACCTGTCTGTCTCTTGATCGAATGTGCGCTTCGTCCCGTCTGCATCGTATCAGCTCCCGTTTTCAAGTGGCTTTCTTTGATTTTGAGTCAAATTCCGCACTACATCTGACGAGTAAATTACTGATCAAAATGTTGTGCCTGCTCTGCTCCTGCTGTACAATCGCAGAGCAGACAGCGATCCCGACGCGGAAGATTTCTTTTTTCTGTTGAAATCAGATAATTCTCGAAACCAGCTGTCGCAAATCCCGCCAGGTCAAAGAGTTGGTATAAAACGGCTTTACCCGGTATGCAGTGAATGACAGCTGCGAGATTTGAGTTTTTCGGGAAAAGCGAAGCCTGTCTGCGGACGATGGCATTGAAATTGACCAACACAATACGACCTTACTCAGAATAGACGATGGCAGCGGGCATGGAGAATCAGGGATCTGTCACTAACTGGCTGGATCAACTCAAACGGGGAGAAGCAGACAGCCTGCAGCAGCAGCTCTGGAACCGCTATTTTGAGCAGCTGGTCCAACTGGCGCGTTCCCACCTGCAGAAGGATCTCTGTCGGGTGGAAGACGAGGAAGACGCCGTCCTCAGCGCATTCAACAGCTTTTTTGTGCGGCTCAATGCGGGTCAGTTCCCCAATCTGAATGACCGCACCAGCCTCTGGCCGCTACTCGTGAATATCACGCTCTGTAAAACGCAAAACCTGTACCGACGTCAGAGCGCACAGAAACGGGATGTCAGGCGCACCGTTTCCGGTACATCAAACGAAGAGTCCGACAACTGGCTGGATCAACTGGCACAGGAAAGCCCCAGTCCGGAACTTGCAGTTGAAGCCGCCGAGGAAGCCAATCGGATGTTGGCGGCACTCGGTAAAGATTCACTGCGGGATGTCGCCCGGCTGAAGCTGGAAGGTTATACCAATGCAGAGATTGCAGCCAAAGTAGGTGTCATGGAGCGGAGCGTGGAACGACGTCTGGTCCTGATACGTCAGATCTGGACTGAAGAAGTGGAATCAGAGCTGGTCTGAGTCCAGTCCCGAATTTTTTGTTTCGTTTCTCATTTTTGTGGGAAGAACATGTCGGGAACAGGCAACCAAAGGCGATCCAGCTGGTAACTCGGAGTGTACGAGTTAAGGATTGAATAAATGAATCAACCATCAGAACTGGAAAACCTGACTGCGGAGGTTCAGACCCGCATCGAAGATTCCTGCGAGGAATATGAACTTTCCTGGCAGAGCGGACAGACTCCATCTCTGGAAGACACGATCGCCGACTTCGCGCAGCCCACGCGGGAAATCCTGCTGCAGGAACTGATTCTGATCGAACGTTATTACCGCCTGCGGGATTCGGGTAAAATCATCAGTGAGCAGGAGCTGATTCAGGAGCATCCTGAAATCGCGGACGAATTGTCCCGGCTGTTTGCCAAAACGCATGCGACGAAAACCCGGATTGCGGGTGAATCCGATTCCGGCCAGGCGGACAGTTCCGGTCTGCGCACGGTGGAAGAATCACGCCTGCACTTCGAGCAGTTCCCAGCAACCTTCGGACGCTACCAGATCCTCTCCCGCCTGGGTGAGGGAGGCATGGGCTGCGTTTACCTGGCCCGCGACACACAGCTCGAACGCAAAGTCGCGCTGAAACTTCCCCAGATCGACAAACACGCCGATGCCCAGTTTATTGCCCGCTTTTATCGCGAAGCACGGGCGGCTGCCAATCTGAATCATCCCAATCTCTGTTCGGTATATGATGTCGACGAAATTGATGGCGTGCATTATATCACGATGGAATTCATCGAAGGCGAATCACTGGCAACCCTGCTCCAGGAGGGGAAGAAATTCAATCAGGTTGAAGCGGTTGAATTGATCCAACAGCTGTCCCAGGCGCTGGAACTTGCGCATCAGCAGGGAATTGTGCATCGGGACCTCAAGCCCGCCAACGTCATGATCCGCCAGGACGATACGCCCATCATTACCGATTTCGGACTGGCATTGATGAGCCAGAACGAAGAGGCAACTCAGATCACGCAGCATGGCCAGATCATGGGGAGCCCGTCTTACATGTCCCCCGAACAGGTGGAGGGCGATCTGGAAAAGATTGGCCCTCCCAGCGATATCTACGCGCTGGGTGTGATCATGTACGAACTGCTCGCCGGACAACGTCCTTTCCAGGGAACGACGGCATCGATCCTGTCGCAGATCATGACGAAAGATCCGCGGCCTGTCCGTAACATTCAGCCCGACATCAATTCGCGGCTTGATCAGATCTGTCGCAAAATGATGGCCCGCTCGGCTGAGCAACGCTACGCTACAATGCAGGACGTCACTCAAGTCCTCACAAACTGGCTTGAGACCGATCAGGCGGTCTCATCTCGAAAAGGTCTGAGTCCGGGAAAAGTTCTCGCTGGTATGGCACTGGTCGCCGTGCTGCTGTTGGGAATCACCTTTCTGAAACCCACGGCTCCAAAGGGTAGTCTGCATGTAACCCTGAACGACGAGCGGGCCCAGGTGCTGCTCGACGGGCAACCACTGGAACTGAAGTCAGGAAGCTGGAACGGGGCCCAGGAAGCGGGTTCACATGAACTCAGTCTCCGCATTGGTGAACAGCGGCTTCCCTGGGGAGAACTGACTACCGTCAAAGTCGATGACGGCGAACAGAGAGTGCTGGCGTCGGTCAATGGTCTTCACATCAAAAACGGTCGCTTTGAGATCAGTCCCGCAGATATCCAATCAGCGGAAATCAGATTGAACTGGCTGCCGTCCCAGACACCGGATAAATCAGCAAAAGTCACCAGTCCGGCCCCAGACCAGACCGGGTCACCTGTACCACAGGTCGCTGATCCTGCCGAACCCTTTGCCCGGGAACGGGAAGTCACGGAGTGGCTGATCAAACGGGGGGGCATCGTGCGTTTCAACATGGCACATGACTTCAAATTTAACATCAAAGACATCAAGGCACTCCCTGATGAACCATTCCGGCTGAAGGCAATCGAATTTCAACGTTCCCGGAATAAACCTCTGACGGACTTGAGCCGCCTCAGTCAGTTGATGACACTTGAGGAACTGAACCTGAATCAAGCAAAAGTATCTTCGGCTGCCCTCAAAGGGCTCCAATTGAAACAGGCATTTGAAACCTTACGCATCCTGCAAACGGAATTAAAAGTATCTGACTTGAAAGAGATTCAGGGACTTGAATTCGTCGATACACTGGAACTGGCTGGTTCCCAGATTGATGACCACTTTGCCTTTCTGGAACAGATGCCGAACCTCAGAGCTCTGGAAATCGTTGATATCTTACCTGACAAATTGAAAGAATTAAGCGAATCTCCGCTGCTACGACAATCGAAATTGCGGTTTTTGAGACTGCGGCCAAACGGTGAGATTGATGACGCGCTAGTTCAACGTCTGCAATCCGCACAACCTGAAATGACGATTACTTCAAACGGTTCCGGCAGAGAAGAACAGTACCTTGGCAAACCGGTCGCTCAACTGGCGGCTGTCAGATTACTGGAGCTGGGTTGTACCATGGAAGGTCACGAACCAGGCCGAGGAAGCCAGACATTTTCCAGGGAGAACCTGCCATCGAAAGAGATCCCTTTCTCATTGAGTCGAGTCTCTCTCACTCCTAAGTTGAAACTGACTCCTGAAATTATAAATGCCCTGGCCGCCCTTCCCTTTTATTACCATTTAAGTGCAAAGGGAACTCAGAATGCCGACCTGTTGACCGGGGTTCCCGGTTTAAGGTGCGCCAGTGGTGTCAGGCTAGCAAATTCAGACTTGACTGATTCTGCCTTTCGAAAACTGGTCGAACAGGATCCGGATGGATATTTCGATATCAAGGACACTCAGGTCACAAAGTCTCTCACTCAACAACTTGATCAGGATGCCCCCTATCTGGCATTCCATTCCAGGCATGGTACAGGACGGCGCTGGCTGGAAATTGTCCATGAAAAGCTTAAATCAGCAAAACAGAATCGGGTTAAGCCAACTAAAAAAGAGACGTCCCCCCGCTTAGATGACTCACAACTGGCATTCGAACGGGAAACAGCAGAATGGGCTCTTAGACTGGGAGCCAGGATTGTAATCAAGTCAGCAGAAAGGGATGACTTTTGGGTATCCCGAATAGAGCAATTACCGAAGGAACCATTTCGGATTCTGCAAATCCCCTTTGATCAATCGAGAGAGAAAATCCAGCTTCCCAGCCTGTCACGTTTAAGTCGCCTGTTATCGCTCCACTCACTCAATATCTCGAATTGCGGACTGCGCCCCGGTGCCCTGAAAGGGCTGGAGTTCAGAAATGGTATGAAACACTTCTGCATGGCTCGCACTCCCGCTAAGGCCACACATCTCAGTAAAGAGATCAAAGGTCTGGAACACCTCGACACCTTTGAAATCAGCGCCGTCCAGGTAAATGATCACTTTCAATTCCTTGACCTGATGTCGAATCTCAGAGATTTTCATCTCTGGAACCCAAGTACCCTGCAACTAAATGATCTGGCCAACTCATCTGGATTCAAACAGGCCAATCTGCGATTCCTGAACCTGCATACCGACGGTGGCACGTTTGATTCTGATGCCATTCGCGTGCTCCAGGATAAAAAGCCCGGCATGTCCATCATCGTCAACGATATGTCAGGACACCATCGCTATCTGGGGACCCCTGTCGCGCGAGAAGCTGCGCTAAAACTTCTGGAACGGGGCATAACCATTATAGCCAGCGGTCCTGACCGGAGCGTGATTCCTTTTGACAAATCACATTCCCCATCCGAGACCGACTTATTCAAACCTCTGGAAATCATTCTACCGAATAATCTGGAATTCACACCGGAGCTCGCTGAGATGTTTGCTCGACTCCCCTCCTTTTCAAGGCTGGATTCGAAAGAGCTGAAAAATGCAGACCTGCTGACTGCTGTCCCGGTGCTGGCGCTATGCAGCGGTGTTCGACTTCCCGATTCCGACCTGTCAAATCAGGGATTTGAAACTTTCTTTCAGAACAATCCGGAAGCTTATCTTAATCTGAAAGGAAGCCCAGTTACCGACGACAAAGCGAATCAGGTTGATCAGGAGTTTCCATTTGCCGTGTTTCATACCAGCAGTCATCACGGAAATCGCTGGCTGAAAGTGAGAGTGGCAGACCAGCAAAAGCTACCCAGCGTTCCACAGACAGAACAGAGTGACACAAATCCTCTGTCTTCAGAACGCGAGACGGCCGAATGGGTGATCAATCTGGGTGGTAATGTCAGTTTCAAGAAAGCCCATGGAACTGAATCTCATAAAAATCGATTGGATCAGCTTCCTGAAGCCCCCTTCCGAATCCTCGATATTGATTTCGGCAGGTCAAAGCAGAAGATCACACTTCCCAGTCTGTCGCGTTTAAGCCGCCTGGTGACCCTGCACTCACTCAGTCTGATGAACTGTAGCCTGGAACCCAGGGCACTGGAAGGCTTGCGTTTCAATGAAAACACGACTGAATTTAATATCTACAGCACTCCGCTGAAAACGTCAGACCTGAACCCCGACATGGGACTCGAACACCTTGATACTTTCATACTCGGTGCTGCTCAGGTCGATGATGAATTTCGTTTTCTGGAATTAATGCCGCGATTGCGAGAACTGCATCTTTACAGCCCCGTTCCTCAGGAATTGGAAGGACTGGCGCGTGCGCCCGGTTTTGCAAAATTGAACCTGCGGTTTCTATACATAGCTTCTTTCGGCCTCAAATTTGAACCGGAACTGATTGCCAAACTGCAAAATTTCCAGCCGGGTATGACGGTAATCGATACTGATGGCGGCTCAATGAATCGCTACCTGGGAATCCCCGTGGCGCAAGAGGCTGCCATCAAACTGCTTGAGCAGGGATGCAAAATTGTCACCAGCAATGGCAAAACCGAGATCAGTGCCCAAACGTATGACAAGTCTCTCCTGCCCTCAGAAACCGAACTGTTTCGTCCCATTCGTGTCATCTTACCGCGTGACTTCGAAATCACACCAGAAAGTGCAGAGGCACTGTCGCAACTGCCCGATTTTTCTGGATTAGAAGCACCGAATCTCAGAAACGCGGACCTGTTGGCGAATGTTCCCGTATTACGACTCTGCAGTGGAATTAAACTGCCCGACTCGGACCTTTCAGATCAGGGAATAACAGCACTATTCCGCAATCATCCGGACGGATACGTAAATGCTCCCGGAACAAAAGTAACTCTCGAAACAGGAAAGCAGATCGATCGTGAGTTTCCTTACGCCGCCTTTCACACGGAGTTCATGGAAGGAAAACGCTGGCTGAATGAAAAGCAGAAAAACGATAAACAGTAATCGGCTCCGGACGAATAGCAGCCTCCCTCAGCAGAACAGACAGACCGCGGATTGAACGATTGAGCGATCAGGCGACCTGAAATAGAATATGCAGCATGAAAACGCACCCCGCACAACAATTTGCTGTCGGCCCCTCGATCATGAAGGGTACGCCTCTTAAAGAAATCATGAACGGTCAGTTGGTGAAACTGATCGGCGTCTCACTGGCAGAGGTGACCCCGGGATTCGACACACCCACTTTCCAGAAACGTGCCAAACGCAACTTGAACAAACTGGAACTGAAGGAACGGGCTCTCAACATCGCACACGCGATGGCCGAACAGCTGCCGGAAGATTTTGACGAGTTGGCACCGTTACTCATCAAATCACTCGGTCCCAAGCTGCAGGCGACCGAGCAAAACGGGCTGGCGCCGTTCTTTTATTTCCCTCACTCGCAGTTGATCGCCGAGTATGGTGCCGACCATCTGGAGAACGGTTTGAAAGTCTGTTACGAATTGACGCAACGCTTCACCGCCGAATTCTGTATTCGCCCGTTTCTGATCGCGCACCGCGATAAAAGTCTGAAACAGCTCAAACGCTGGACGAAAGATGCCAACCCCCATGTGCGGCGTCTCGTCAGTGAAGGGACACGTCCCCGGCTTCCCTGGGCGATGCGGTTACGGGACTTTCAGGATGACCCCGGTTACACACTGCCGCTGCTGGAAAGTCTTAAGGACGATTCCGAACTCTATGTGCGGCGTTCGGTAGCCAATCATCTGGCTGATATTGCCAAAGATCATCCCGCAGTCGCCTACGAAGTCTGTCACAAATGGCTGTCAGAAATTGATGACATGCAGAAACCGGAACAGATTAAAAATCGTCGCTGGGTTCTACGACACGCCGTACGCCTGCCGGCCAAAAAAGAAGTTCCCGAAGCCCTCGCCATCCGCAAAGCAGCCGCTGACAGAAAAACATGAAGGGCTCATTATTTTTCACGCACTTCCCGTGCTTCACTGAATAAAGCTGACCCCCGCTTGTTACCTTCCAGCAGGGATCAGCGTTCATTCACTCAGAATGACAACCGTTGTGTCACTCGATTCAATTACCGGATCGGCAGTTCGTAGCTGATCGCGCCGATCGCTTCTCCCTCTTTGGCGTCTTTATAATGCGGATGGCACATCACGCATTTTTTCATCACTACCGGAATCGGCGTCATCGCCTGCAGGTATGGTTTTCCATCCTTGACCACGACTGCCTCATAGTAAGACTTGCCCGCTTTCAGCTGCTTGATTCCCTGCTTTTCAAATTTACTCTTCGCTACGTTTTTGGGTTCGTACGGCTCTCCCGTCGCATCAATCAGACGCACTTGATGAAAACCGGTCTTCCCCACCCGCTTGAACAACTCGACGGCTGCACTCCCTGCCGGGAAGTCTTCCTCATCATTCACGTACTTATCCGTAATCAGCACCACCGCATTCTTATAGATGTCATCCAGCATCTTGACGGTGTCGCGTGTCCGTTCGACTGCTGCCGGGGAAGGTTGTTCCGCGCCCCCCTTCTCCTCCTGCGGGTCAGCGCCAGATAGATTCAGATTGAACAGAAACAGAGCAGTCACTGCGAGGCTGGTAACCAATCCTGTCTTGAGCATGAAGTTTCCTTTCAGAAAATAAAAACGGGGAAGATCAACGGAATCGTCGATCTCATAAAACCAGGGTCTGATCAGATCACCCGCTTCAACTGGCGCATTGAAAGAGTAACATCAGCCACAAACACAAGTTCGCATAGTTGTGTCATTTGTCGCATGCTTACATACTTTTCACAAAGATGCATAAGTAATACATCTTTTGCCGAATATAGACCTGCCCGTCCATTTTGTCAACAATATTTCATTGGGAATAGAAGCCCGGGACGTCAGCCCGGCCGCGCATCGGCGGGTGCCCCTTCGTCACACTTCCTGCACTCCAGCAGATATCCCAGCATCCCGGCCCGTCCTGCTGCACTCAGAACCCATGGACGCGATTCCAAAGGCGGTGCATGGCGAACATGCTGATTGTGTCCACACACCAGCTGCGCCACCCAGTGTCCTGATTCGTCCTGCTGATAACCCGTAATCGGTTGCTGCATCACCACCTCGCAGTGTGTCCCTCTGTCCTTGAGAGACTTTAACTCTCACACAAAGGCACAATTGTTGTCGTCGATTCCAGCAGTTGCCCAATGGTCACCCTGCCAAACGCCGCTTCCGCTTCCGCATACACGCGATCCAGCTCCGCATGCAGCGGACACAGACTGGTATGCGACTTCAAACCTAACGGACAGCTGTTGATCCGCTCCATCGGGGCGATCGCATTGACAATATCCAGAATCGACAACTCAGAGGGATCGTGAATCAGCTCATAGCCCCCCTTGGGACCACTCCGCGATTTCACAATCCCCGCTGCCGCCAGATCCTGCAGAACCCGCGTCAGATAACGCCGGGGAACCTTCGTCTTTTCCGCCAGATAATCGGCCGAAGCAGGCTTACCAGGCTGCCCCGCCAGGCAGGCCGCCGCCCGCAAAGCGTATTCATGAGTCTTTGAAAGCATCTGTTTTCCTAAAAAATACGAAAAGCTCCAATTATACACCTTGACGTATAGAATTATCTAATCTATACATCTAGGTATAGTATATCTGTTTCCGCTTGGGTATCAAGCCGCTCTCCAGGAGAACCATAAATGTTAAGTGACAAAACCATCGCCATCGTCAAGGAAATCACACCAGTTGTCGCCGCCAACGCGGAAACCGTCACACGGGTCTTCTATCAGAAGATGTTTGCTGGAAACCCCGAAGTCAAAGCCTTTTTCAACCAGGCCCACCAGCACTCCGGCGGTCAACAGAAAGCCCTCGCCGGTGCCATCTGTGCCTATTTCACCCATATTGACAACCTCGCCGCCCTCACCCCGGCCGTCGAACTGATCGCTCAGAAACACTGCTCGCTGGGTATCCAGCCTGAACAGTATCCCATCGTCGGCAAACACCTGCTGGCTGCCATCAAGGAAGTCATGGGAGACGCTGCCACCGACGAAATCCTGGCAGCCGTCGGCGAAGCTTACCAGCTGCTCGCAGACGTCTGTATCGAACGCGAACGTCAGATCTACGAAGAACAGCGCACCGCTGCCGGCGGCTGGAACGGCTATCGTTCCTTTGTCGTCGATCGCAAAGAGCCCGAAAGCGATGTCATTACCTCCTTCTATCTGAAACCCGCTGATGACGAACCGCTGCCAGCCTGGCTCCCGGGTCAATACATCACGGTCAAAATCGATCACCCCACCACCCCTACTTCTCCCCGTAATTACAGTCTCTCTAACCAGCCAGGACAGGACTCGTTTCGTATCAGTGTCAAACGGGAACCCGGTCTCACCGCGGACGCTCCCGACGGTCTCATCTCCACTTACCTGCACGATCAGGTCCAGGTGGGTGATACTCTGCAGATCGGTCCCCCCTGTGGTGAGTTCACCCTCGATCCCGCAGAACCCCGACAGACACCGACCGTCATGCTGGCCGGCGGCGTCGGCGTGACCCCCCTGCTCTCGATGGCGCAGTCGCTGATCGCAGAACAGCCTGAAGCTCCGCTCTATTTCCTGCAGGCAGCCCGTAACAGCCAGACCCACGCATTTGCTGCAGAAATTCAGGAACTCCGCAATCAGGGTGCCAACGTCCGCACGCTCACGCTCTACGATCAGCCACTGGCAGACGATCTGGAAAATCAGAACTGCGACGAAACAGGAATCCTGAGTGAAAACATTCTGCGTGAATGGACTCCCTTCACCGACGCCAACTTCTACTTCTGTGGCCCGAAACCCTTTATGCAGAACGTCTACGCCAGCCTCAAAGCCTTGAATGTCCCCGCAGATCGAATTCATTTCGAATTTTTCGGTCCCCGGCAGGACATCGAATCGGCCCCACTCGCAGGCGAACCGGAGGTTACAGCCTCGCACTGATTCACATTCCCTGATCTGATTGGTAATGAAATTAACTATCTCACTCATCCCCCGGGATGCCTGATGACGATACTGGTCTATGTGGTACTCTGCTCTTCAGGATTTCCGGAGTACCATTGAGCGCTAACACTACGGTTTCGACGACCAGGGCTAACATATTTCCCGTAGTGTTGGAATGCGTCCGTGTCTTCCTTCGACGGACGCATTTTTTTTGCGCCCTGCTTTAACTCTGTATCAGGCACCCGCTCTTTTGCCCCCCGGTTCTCGCTCTTCCAGTGCACAAACTGGACTTGATTCCCACTTCCCGAACCATAAAGTGTTGCAATTGTGCTTCGCGCGCGAGGCGGACGATGCGTCCACTGGAACACCGCCCACAAGTTACTCAGATGCACCTGAATCGCCGTCGATTTTTCCAGTTTTTCACTGGAACAGTCAGAACCGGTTCGAAGTGTCTCGTACATTTTCAAATCATTTCGGAGCACTTTCAGAGCATTTGAAATGCAACTCACCCGAAACTCAAGTAATCTCACCCGCAGCCCACAGCACAATTTTCGCTTGACACCCCCGCGCCTTTCCGCAAAATCAGAGTCCTCGGTTAACACACTCGCCCCCAACAGACAGTCCACCCGAGAACAGAGAATCCAGAACAGATTGACAACAAACGCTTCCATAGCCGGTCAGACTCCATAAAAAAGACAACCAGCGCATCCTACAGATCGGCACCAGCCAGGCGAGCTGAAAATCGATCACTTTCAGGGAGAATCAAGCGATAAATGGCCATGTACTAAGGCAACAGATTTCGGGTAGAACCAGCAGAAATGAATAACAGTCAACAGCGAACAGTTACAGGCTTAACAAAGTTTAACCAGCGGGCCTCTCCTGGAACCTTATCTACAAATCAGGTAATTCCCCATGTCAATCCAAGCTATCAATCTGGTCCTCTCGGCTCAGTTTCGCGATAGACGCGTCGTTACATCTGAAATTTTTCTGGATCCACTGAATCGCGTTTCCAGTCTCAGCCAAACCGGTTTTCAATGTATCGCTGACAGGGAACCTGGTAGAAGCGGGCTGATTGTCTTCTACGAAAGGCAGATCTCCGAAATCAGCGACGCGGAACCTTATGAGATTCTTGAACACGAGTTAGCACTTAAAATGAAAGAGATCGCTGACTGGCTGCATGCCATTCCGGCCTCAGCATTTGAAGAGTTGAAATCAATCGGCCTTCAGCTGTTTTTTATTATCGAAACATGGATCGATGCAGATCAATTGGATCTCGAACTTCCTCCTTCATTCATGAAAGAACTGGGGACTCATGAGATACCACTGACTATCATCAGTAATGAATAAAACACTAGAACACAGGAGCGAATCCCAGATTGGTGACATCGGATCATGAAACAGACCGTTTTCAAATTTGATCTCAGATACACAGGGCCGGATGATGCAACAGGCCAGACAGACACGCTACAACAACTGGTCCAAAAACTATCGTTGCTGGCAGGTGTGCTCTCTGTAGAACAGACAGGCTCTCGTAACTTACCAGCCATCAATCTCCAGGTGGAATTTACAGACTCGAAAGCCGCGACTGGCATTCATCGCCAGGTGGCAAAAGCGATCGAACAGACAGAGCACGTCATGATTGCAGGAGTCTCTACGACTCTGACAGACATTTTTTGATCATGTAGAAACGCTTATGGATTCTAATAACCTCTACGAGAGCTTTCAGCGGCTCAACGATTTCGATGAGGCAATCTGGTATCAGAGCAATTGGCCCAACCCCCAGGACCATTTCTGTATCCAACTGCTGGAACAGTTTGATGATCTGGAGCAGCCAGCACAGCTTTCTCTGGCCCGAAAACTCCTGGCATCCTCTCTGGAAAAACCACTCGAACTCTTTGCCGTACGCTGTGCAAAATTTGGTGACTGCAGAGAAGACATCAGAAACGGTTATTTCGCACTATTGTTCTGTCGTAGCAAGGAAGCATTACTGACCGCAGAACGACTGGCGATTGCGGCCCGTAACCTGGGTCTCAGCAGTAGAATAATCCGCAGAGAAATGCCGATTCCCTTCCCCGGACTGTGGGTGCCTGATTCGCCGGATTGAGTGGCTCAGAAATATCTACGTTTTCACCTGCCGTTTCTGGTATAATCCAGAGGAGTTTCCTGAACGACGACACAACACCGAGGAGTAACAGCTTGCACACAGGCGATCAAGTCACATGCAGAATCACTGAAACCGGCAGCTGGGGTGCCTACGCAGAGACGAACCAGGAGGAAACAGTATTTATCAACTTCAATGAACTAAGCTGGTCCCGGATTCGAACTACAGAAGAAGTTGTTAACGTGGGAGATCGGGTTCAGCTACAGATCATGGATGCTCCGACTTACGAACGTGCCTGTTATCTGGGCTCTTTAAAGCGAGTGGTTTCAGCAGAACGACCATACTTTCCAGAAGCATACCAGATCGGTTCATTTCATCAGGCAACAGTTGAGCGTCTGGGACGGGACATTCTTTTTGCCCGGCTTCCCCAGGGGCCCATTGTCGGAGCTCGTCTTCCTGAAAGTCATCGTTTGCAACCCGGAGATCAGATCAGAATCAAACTCACATCAGTTGACTCGGAGTGCAATCGGATCATCGCAGAACTGACTTTCGCTACTGCAGACAACAAGACGGAATCTGGCGCAGCGAAGTAATCGACAACCATCAACGTCCTTAAATCACTCATGTCCTGGTAGGTCATTCTCTACGTTTTCATCGGCAACAGACTGCAGTCCCTCTGACAGGAATGATATTACGATGGGTCACAAACTCGACTTTGTCACAGTCGGCGGCATCCTGCTGGCAGGCCTCCTCACGGCCCCGTCAGCCATCGAACTGCTTCCAGGTAGTGCCGATTTATCGGGCCTGCTGAAACTGACGGCGGGCGGGCTTTATCTGGTCCTCTTTTTTCTCACCGTGGCTTCACTTCTGTTTTCTGGGGCCTACCTCAGTCGGATGCTATACTTAATTTGGCGATCCAGGAAACCAGACACTCATCCAAAAGAACATTCGTAACATGTCAGCCCCCGAAGAACCGGTTGCAAACGATCGGAACGATCCCATCCAGGCCGCAATCTATGCTGCGCTCCGTGAACGGTTCTGGGCGTTCCTCAATGACGACGCCCGGTTTCGCAAGTTCATCACAGCCTGCAACGACCTGTACTCAAAGGACAGAGAGCTCAGATACTGGCAGCAACCGGTCTGGGATCTTTTCATCAAAGAGAATCCCGAATACGGGTCCCTTGATGCACCGGCAATCCGTAACGCGTTTCATGTTTGTCACGTGCACTTGATTCCCTTAAAACAGGTCGAGATTCCCATTTATAAAGGAGTCTGGGACATCAGTTACATTGACGAAGCCGAGCGGGCCAGATCTGAAAACGCCCCCTACTCCCCGGAATTCTCCGTGGACAGCGAGTACTGGGGCAATCGTACCCACATTTCATCCTCGTGTTGCGACGAATGCCTTGCCTGGTGGAAAGCGTATCGGGGCTGATTCGACAAAGTAACGAGAGAAATGAGGAAAGCTGCCGGCTACCAGCCGTAATCAAAAAACCTCCACAACCAGAATCATCCCCTTGATCAGGGGGTGGTCCCGGATGCAATCCGGGATTGCCACAGGCAACAGGAGGTCCCAGCGCAAACCGCACAATTCAGAATCAGATCACCAACCCCATTCGTAGGGTGCGGCCCTGTGTGGCCGCCCGCCTGGCGACAGGCAGCCTGATCAATCTCTCTTTGGATGTAGATTAATGGAAGTAGATTCAGGGGCAGTCGCAAATCACAGGCAACGCCCGCAGAACTCCTCCCTACCCCTCCAGCCACCGCTGCACAATCTGCGGCACATGCTCCACCGCCGTCCCCCTGATCCATTCAAAGCCGACAGGCTCCTGCTCCAGATCCGGACTCACAATCAGTTTTTCCGCCCCTGCGCTGGCCAGTTCGACAAGACCAGCCGCCGGATACACCGACAGCGAAGTCCCCACCACCAGCACTTTCCCCGCGCTGCGGATCTCTGCAACCGCCACGTCCGTGTTGTGAATCATTTCCCCGAACCAGACAATGTGCGGCCGCAACTGGGAACCCACTTCACAGAGATCGCCCAGCTGAATTTCCTTTCCGCCGATTTCATAAATCAGCTCCGGATCAGCCGTACTGCGGGCTTTCACCAGTTCGCCATGCACGTGAATCACATTCGAGGAGCCCCCGCGCTCATGCAGGTCATCCACGTTCTGGGTAATCACCACCACGTCATACCGGCGTTCCAGTTCCGCCAGCGCGTGATGTGCCGCATTCGGTTCAGCCGCCACTGCCTGCGTGCGACGCGCATTATAAAAATCCAGCACCAGCTGCGGATCCCGTTCCCACGCCTCGGGCGAAGCCACCTCGGTGATCTCGTACTGTTCCCACAGTCCGCCCATATCCCGAAACGTCGGCAAGCCGCTCTCGGCACTGATTCCGGCTCCCGTCAACACCACAACTTTATTCGGATCGATGGGATCAGACATCTCTGTTCTCTCTCTGACTTTCACGGGGTTCATTTCATTTCACCTGCACAATGTGTCTCTGACACGCCTGCATCAGAAAAAGTTCAGTGAGTCAAGCAACCCCACCTCAGTCAGTCGGCTCCGAAATCTGCTCCACATGCACTTCCATGTTCTGCAGATCAACGGGATCACCAAACTGGGTATAGACGGCGACATCCGCGGCATCTCTACCATAGGCAATCGCCACCCGACCGCCGTCCAGCGTCTGCTGTGTCGGATCGAACGTGTACCAGCGACCGCCGACATACGCCTCAAACCAGGCATGCAGATCCATCGGCTCTAGCGGTTCCAGGTAGCCCACCACCATCCGCGCGGGAATCGAAAGCGCCCGGCAGCAGGCGATGCCCAGGTGCGCCATATCACGACAGACGGCCTGCGACTTCTGATTCACCTCAGTCGCACTGATGATTTCCTGCCCTTCCCCCGGCGCATAGGTCAATGAGTTCTGAATGTACTCCACAATTTTTGCGCACTGGTCATAACCCGGATTTATACTTTCCACCAGTGTCGCCGCCATCTGCGTAAAGCGATCCGATTCACAATACCGGCTGGGCAACAGGAACGGCAGCGTCGAATCCGGCAGCTGTTCCACAGGCACAAACGGTGCCCCGGGCGCGACATCGGAGCTGTCCGCCACTTCGATATCAAAGGCGGTCTGAATCGAAAAGGAACCCGCCGGCGCCACCAGCCGCTGGCACAGATTACCGAACTGGTCGGTAAACTCAACCGCCTCGGTGCTGGGGTTCAACATGTATTGCTCGCGGGCCACCCACTGCTGACTGCCGCTCCGCGGACGCAGCATCAGAATAAAGGGAGTCGCGACGGGAATTTCAAAGTCCAGTTTACAGGAAGCGTGCAGCCACATGTCATTCGTTTTCCGTTAGAGACCAGGAATCGCCCCGGTAGTGATGATTAAGCAGTCGACAACGAGTCCAGGGGTCTGCTGTTACTCTCGATTGCCGGACTGCATCTACAGAAATATCCAAATTAGCCGCAGGGCCTTAGCCCCGGTTGAATCGACTTTGATATGGACCGTTCGAAATAAGAACCACTACCTGGCATAAAGATGTGCGAGCCTGCCCCTGAGATTAACACTCAAAGCCCCACGCGACAATCGCCTCACAGCGTTTCTTCATAATCTTCACGGGGGAAATCAGGCATCCTGCTCCCCACCGTCGGCGTCATAGGCTTCCCGCTCGAACGGATTATCGCGATAGAACCGACGGCCAGTCAGCCACATATACACCGACGACAGAAAGTAAGCAGGCAGCATGAACGGTCCCCAGCGTTCGTACTGCCTGACATGCACGGCTTCATGCTTCCGCGAAATATCCAGCGACGCATCCGTCTGTCCCAGGATCGTATGCCCCAGCGTCAACGCCAGCGTAAACTGACCGTGCGGCAGCCGCTGAATCAGCCATTTAACGCCGCCATCATAGAACTCAATCGCCGGTCCCCGCACACGCGCCCGTCCACCAAAGCAGAGTCCCACCCCACCAATCGCCAGCCCCAGCAACGTATTCGGCAGTGCCCACAGCACCCGCAGCAGAAAAAGAAAACGCTCCATCAGCGGCATCCACGCCTTTAATAGAATCAGGAAAGAGGTAGTCAACAAGATTCATTCTATCGGTCTGCATAAACGTGGGAAGGGATTGTTTAACTACGGACTTCTTTATCATCAAGAGTAATCAGCCGATTTCCCTCTAAATCAAAATAGGTGGGAGGTGGTGGACATGGCGGTCCACCACCAAGCATACCATCACCAGTCAGCATAATCACTCCCACATCATAAGGATGGGGGATCTCTTCAAGCCAGGGGAGTACCTTGATCGCCGTCATTGAGCCACATTCAAGACAGCGTGCTGTCGACTTCCGTTTCTTAAACCACTCCAGAGCAGTTTTCCAAGACTCGCATAGCTGCCTTCGTTCTTCAATTTGAATTTCCAACATTGATCTTCCATCTTTTTTCCGTCTCTGGAGAATCTCCAGAATTTCTGGAAGTTTTTCATACGTTCTTTGTATCCATTCATCCGGTTTGATACTCAGACCCTCAATTTTCTGCTGTATCGCTTGCTTTGTGAGTAACTTCTCCGCTTCGACAAACAACTCGCAACGATGACACCAGGCATACTGGACCTGCAGAGGCACTTCGCATCCATCGGGAAAGCGGTAGTTGTAGTTGTGCCATTTATAGAACCTGGTAATAACATGACCGTTTGTCGGGCGTTCAACATGGATAAAGGACATTCCAAACCCCCTCAGTCAGATTCCCTACATATCTTTTTTGGAATCAAACTAGACTGCAGTTCTGTTAAGTCTGAATAAAAAAATCAGGTATCATAAACACCACTGTCCCAGGGCTCGAAAAAAGCCATATAGTTTCCCGGCAGAAGTTCGACCGCCCATACATCCTCTTCCTCTTCGGGCTCGCGCACAATCAGCCCCATCTCGACACCATTGTGATTGATCGCGAACGGCTTGATTTCGATTCGTTGAAAGTTCACTTCCCCCAGTTCGTTCAGACGCGACTCATACTTTTCGCGACAGGCAGCCGCATCCAGGGTCGCCCGCGGCCCCAGGGTATCAACCCGGGATTCGATTAAATTCCCGTCCAGGTCAAACAGAAACAGGGCGATATACTCACAACCTTCCCTGTTCGGGTAAGCAGGTTCAAACGGCGTTGTCAGAAAGAATTGCCGACCATCACCGGTCCGACCAATGTGCCTGGCATGATAATCATCATGTTCAATCGCAATTTTCTCAGGCCGCTCTGTATTCATAATTGCCTGCCTCCTGTTTCAGGTAGGAAGTCCGCGAACCGCAAGCGTCCAGCAGCCCATTATACACGTCCAGCCTCGCTACCCACACGTTTATGAACCTCGAAGCAACCGCCAGTCACTTTCATCCTCGGGAGGGTCAAAAGAGCCCAGACCCAGAATCAGAGTCTCCGTGCTTGCAAAGCGCTTCCATTCCTCAATCGCAATTCCGTGAAGCCGAGTCTCCCAGGGCACATTCCTGTCAGCAATTGCGACGCCAGGCACAGCCTTGTGGAGTGCTTCGAGATCGCTAAGAAACTCGGCATCCTCTTCGAATTCAGGAACCAGCGGCTGTATGTTGGTCTGGCCGCCATTGTAGTCTACAATCAGATCGTCGCAGCGGCATTTCAATCGCTCAACAAATCCATCCTGCACTGTTACTGCAAAGTCCCATTCCTCATCATCTGAGATAAATGACAGAACCGGCAGCTCCAGCAGTTGATTTAACAGTAGTGCAAAGTTGATGTACGACTTCTTGAATGAGTTAGCAGCATCATGCTGCTGCAAATATTGATAGAGCTCTTCGAGTGATTTCAGATTTTCCGAGAGCTCAAGCGGAATATCTGTAGCCGGTACAGGAGTCTGAAACGGATAATCAACCGGCTTAGCTGCACGGTACGCATCAATGAGATACACATCAGCAGACTGATGATGATAAACCCGCCAGCCTATCGAAGCAGGAAGCTCGTCCAACCGGTTCACATCTGGTTCATCCTGGACAATGTGTGCCGTAATTAAATAACTCATACTTAATCAATTGCTCCCTGTAATTATCAAGAGAATTTGACCTGGCACGCCCCTCAAGCACGGATCGCATCCACAGCCGTCGCGTCACGTTTCGCCGGTCCCAGTTTCACCTTCGCACCGAAGGCGTCCAGCAGCGTGTTATACACGTCCAGTCCCTCCTGGCCCACGTCCAGGATCTGCCCGGTCTTGAACCGGCCATTGGCACCGGTAATACAATGGAACACACCCGAGAGTTCACGTTTCACATCGTTGTGCCGCCCGTCGCCGGATTCGGTCGAGATCGTGATCAGCGAGTTCTCCAGAATCGTGCGGCCGTTCGCCTCCCGGGCGTCGGCACTGTTGAGCGCCTGCAGGAAATAGGAAACTTCCCGCATCTTCAAATGCGCGTGTGCCCGCAGTGCCTCGTTCTTTTTCTTTTCGTTGAACTTATGCCACCATTCGTGGCTGCAACCTTTGTCGCCACTGGCCCTCAACTGACTCGGATCATCGAACGTCCAGCGTTTCTCACCGTTATACTCGTAATCGCCGGTGAGACGAATCCGCTCGCCCGCCGCCAGGAACGTCAGCGAACCGAAGCGGACCCGATCCATCTGAATCGCCAGGGCATAAATGTCCGCCAGCAGTCGCCATTCGCTGGTAAGCTCCTCCACCGTGATGTCAATCCCCTGCCCGCCCGGATCAGCCGGACCGCCATGCGGAATCTTCGAACGGGGCGGCGGCTCCGGTGCGTTCCGGTTCTTGTGCTGCATCGCAAACGCCCGCCGCTCGTATTCGCGAATCCGATCCAGGTGGTCGGCCACCCGCGCTTTCGAAGCCGACCCGAGGGGTGAATTCTGTCCCGTATAGAACCGGTAATCCTCCACGACCGTATCCAGTACGCTCCGGCGCAGCCGTCGCTGCGCTGCATCGTTTCCCGAACCTCCGGCAGAAACCGTCCCGAACACCCGCTCAAACAGGTCGCGGGGCTTTTCCTGAATCGTCGCGGCCACCGTGCCGTCCAGATTGTAACTGTGCACATAACGGCCCACGCGACTGCGGCGGAAGAACGTCCCCCCAATCAGCGTCGGCACCATCCCGCTCGGCATCCCTTTCGGATAATGCGTCTGACGAATCACCTGGTCAATCGACGGCCCCCCCGCTTTGGCTTCCCCATCGGGCGGTTCAGCCGTAAAGGCGCCGGAAGCACCGTCGTAATGGGCGTTGATCCCTTTTTCATCGCAGCGCACCTGATCCACATTCCGCATGATCAGCAGCTTGTCCTGCAGCGGTTTAAGCGGTTCCAGCACATCATCGAAGCCTTCGGCCTGCAGTGGAGCGGGAATCCCCAGACCAAAAAAGACGTTAAACGCCCGCACCGGAACCTGTGGCTGCGCCGCGGCGGCCAGGCTGGACGGAATCATCTCCTCCAGCAGCGGTAAGCCGATCGCAGCTGACCCCAGTCCCTTCAGCAACATCCGACGATTGAGCAGCACATGCCTCATAGAAACGTCTCCCGCCTGTGGTTGATAATACAAATATGATAAACGGCTGAGATCAGGACACCAGTATTTTCTAAACAATAAGCCTAATCACTCTGCCTCTCAGTACGCACTTTCTGCACCAGATCACTCATCACAATCGCGGTAAGCAGACTCGGATAAGTACCGCCCCCCTGCTGGGACGCTTTATGAATTTTTTGTACCGTCGACGCATCCGCAGGACCCAGCGGACGTCCCAGCGAAAACTGAGTCAGCTTCCAGGTGATCGTCTCACGCACCCGCTCGCTTTCGGCCAGCAGATCCATCAATTCCGCCGGCGTGCTGAATGCCACCGGTTTCGCCGTCCCCGGAACCAGGATATCTCCATCGCTCCGCAGTCGGTTCTTATATTCATCGATCTCGTGAAACGCACCGATGCCATCATACTTCTCCAGCCCGAATGCCAGCGGCTCGAACCGGGTATGACAACCCGCACACGCCTCGTTGGCCATCCGCTTTTCGGCAATCATTCTTTGTGACTGTCCCGGCCGCGAAGGCACCGGTGTGGTATCCACGCCCGGCGGCGGTGCACCGATTACGCCTCGCAGCAGATCTTTCAAAACAAACAGTCCGCGGGTCACCATTGATGCGTCATCTCCGCCCATCGTGAGAATACTCCCCTGCGTCAGTAATCCGCCCCGTGCGGGAATCTTCGACAGATCGTACCGCTGCAATCCCTTACCCTGCGGTTTCAAACCGTAATGTTGGGCCAGTTGTGGCGTCGCGAAGGTCACCTGGGCATTAAACAGATCAGACAACGGTCGGTTCTCCTTCCAGGCAATCTCCTTGAAGAACGCCAGCGTCTCCTCGCGCATATCCAGCCCCAGTTGCGGATCCCATTCCGGGAACCGCGCCTCATTGGGTCGCATGTTGGCCAGCCGATCCAGGTTCAGCCAGTCGGAAACAAACTGAGCCGAGCGTTCTACCGCACGTGGATCGTTCAGCATCCGCGTCACCTGTTTCCGGCAGACATCCTCATCGGTCAGCTTCCCCGCCTGCGCCGCCTTGAGCAACTCCTCATCGGGAGGTCCGCCCCAGATGATGTAACTCAATCGCGAAGCCAGTTCAAAGTTTCCTGCGGTAAACGCGGCCCCGTCCCCTCGTTGCGATTCAATCCGATAGATAAACCGGGGCGACTGCAGCATCGCTTCCACAATCAGCGAGACTCCTTCTTCATAGGTGCCCCCCGCGCTGGCCACTGTCGTCGCGATCCCGCTGAAGTTCGTAATCTCCCGCTCGTCCAGCGGACCACGGAACAGCCACTGTCCCATCGCTCCCACGAACTTTCGCATCGTGGCATCCGTATTCAGGCTCCGTGAATTGGAAAACCGCCGCGCGAATTTCAGGACGTCCATCCGCTGGACAATCAGTTCCGCCAGCCGGGAATACGCCTGCACATGCTTGAGGTCCACATTCAGATTGTACGCGGTATTGCTGAAACCATCGGCCCGCAGATCAGGCGGCAGCAGTTCGTAGGCCTCTTTACTGATATCCACGCCCACCGTGCTCTTGACCGTTTCGATGTATTCCGGAATCGTCAGCCGTTGCACCCAGATCTCCTGCGCACTGCTGTTCCCGTTATAGATGGCGGGATCGATCATGTTCACCGACCAGTGTGCGCCTCCATCCAGCCACTCTTTGAGTAACGCTTTTTCTGCCGACTTGAGTGGCGTATTTCCGGGCGGCATATCACCCGAGACGATCTGTTCCCACAGCAGACTTTTCTCCGCAGAACCCGGCACGATGACTTTTCCACTCTCCCCACCCGCGAAGGCCGTCGCTTTGTGCGACAGATCCAGCCCCCCTTTCCGGCTGGCGGCGTCATGACATTCCAGGCAGTTCTGTGCCAACAGCGGTGCGACCTTCGTTTCAAACAATGTTCTCTGCTTCGCCTGGGCCAGCGCCAGCAGATCCTGCTCGGAAGGTTTCCCTTTTTCTCCCGCGCGATAATTCTGCTCGACTTCCGCTTTGGTCAGCGCCCGACTGTAAACGGCGACCAGAAACAGATCCCCCAACCAGGGACGATCGCCGGTCGCTTCATTGGCCAGTGTCAGCGAAAAGGACTGATCCCAGTTGGACAGGTTCCCCCGGATTCGTTTCTCGGCCTGCAACTTTCCATTCACATACAGCAGTGCCCTTCCCGCCGGATCGCGGGTATAGACCACATGCGTCAACCGGGGTTGAGCCAGTCGATCCGGAGACGTCATGGAAGGCATGCCGTTCCCGCTGGTGGACGTCGTCCGCAAACGCACATCATAGCGTCTGCCCTCCTGCCCCAGCGTCAGATTACGCTGATTCGGATCTCGGGATAACGAAACAATCCGCGCGGGTCCCTTCTGCCGATCATGGGCCGGTTTCAACCAAACTTCCATGGTACATGCATTCGCCCGCCGAAGTGCTTTAATGAGTTCACTGGCCGGCTCGACAGACTGAATTCGGGCCGACCCCTTGACGGTCACAGCCCCATTCTGCCACTTGATCTCAGACGGATTCTTAATTTTCAGATTCAGCGGTTCCCCAACCTCCGAACGATCCTGAATCAGATCCCCCTGGCCCGCTTCAAACGTGTACAGAACCTGCAGATCACGGGTCACCCGCGAGCCCTCAGCAGCCTGCAGTGAGTTCCCGCCAGACAACAGTGCCAGACAGAACACCACTACAACAGATTTGAGAGTAGAGCGCATGGTTGTCACATTCCTGTTCCAGAGTGACTGCAGTGGTCGCAACCTGCCTGAGTCTGCTCATTAAGGGAAATCGGGGAAGACGTGCTTTGCCAGACAGGACGGGATAGAGACATCGATGTTTCCTCTTCACAAACCATTCCTTTGGCGGGAGACATCATTTAAGCATATTTCAGGCTACTGCCATCTCTGCGGGAAGTCAATAAGTAAGTCCGATTCTCAAAATGGCTGACCTGTCACCCACATTTCAGGTCTGCTCTGTGCTCGTCGGTGCGGGTTCGGGGGGCGGAATATGCGCTGCCAGTACATGCACGGGCGGAACTTCATGTGGCACACTGTGCTCGGGCGCAGCTGGCTTCTTCTTCTCGTTGCCGGTCCACTTCATGAACAGGGCCGAGAGATCATCGAAGAACGTATACAGCACGGGAATTGCCAGCAGGGTCAGCAGCAACGACAGAGTCTGCCCCCCTACCGCCAGCACTGCGATAGACCGCCGTTCCTCTGCACCGGGACCGGTGGCAATCAACAGCGGAATCAGTCCCGCGACGAACGAGAGGGTTGTCATCAGAATCGGTCGCAGACGATCGCGGTTTGCCTGCAGGATCGCCTGGTAACGGGGGAAGCCCTGCTCCTGCAGTGCATTCGTATGATCGATCTGCAGAATCGCCGCCTTTTTCACCACGCCGAACAGCACCAGAATCCCGAGTGCCGAATAGAGGTTCAGCGTCTCGCCTCCCCAGTGCAGACTCAACAGACCAAAGGGAACCGCCAGAGGCAGCGAAAGCAGAATCACCATCGGATGCACCAGGTTTTCAAACTGGGCCGCCAGCACGATATACATGAAGACGAACGACAGCACCATCGTCCAGCCAAAGTCCGAGAGCGTGCGTTCCAGTTCGCGGCCGCCCCCCAGCACCATCGTATTGTAGCCATCCGGAATTCCGATCTCTTCCGCAGCCGCTTTCATCGCCTCGATTCCGTCGCCCAGTGCATAGCCCGGCGCCAGGTTCGCCCGCACGGCGACCATCTTCTGTCGATTCAATCGGTCAATACGAGAAGCTGCCGTGTTGTATTCGAAATTGACCACGTTATCGATCCGCGCCAGTCGCGATCCGGTCTGTGCCGACGAGGAAGTAACGTCCCCCTGCGCCTGTGGACTGGTCCGCACGTATAACTGGGAAACCGACTGGATATCTCCCCGGTCCAGCCCGACCAGTCGCAGTTCGACATCATAAGCGTCGTCCACACTCCGGTCGCGGTAACGGGAAACACGATCATCCCCGCCGACTGCAACCCGCAGCGTATCGGCAATCTCCCGCACATCAATGCCCAAAGCAGCCGCCCGTTCGCGATCGATGCGGGCCAGCAGTTCCGGATTATCGATCTGCAGAGTGGAATAGACGTCCACGATTCCCGGAATCGTTTTGACCTTTTCCCGCAGCTTGTTACTGAACTCCAGCAGACCGTCGATGTCCGGTCCGGTAATCGAAAAGTCGATATCCACCGGCGCCCCCTGCCGGAGTGAAGTCAGGTTTCGCACCGAGATGCGGGTATCGGGAATCTGTTTCAGTTTCTTGCGGATCTCCGACATCTTCTCGCGTTGGGTGAAATTACCCCGAAACGCCGCGGTCAGGTCGGCGTGCATGAGTCCGGCAAAGAAACGATCAAATGAAAACGTACGCGTCTCGCTGTCGGTCAGCCGCACAAAGAACGTCGCCCGGTTCACATCGCCGAAGCCCCCGGCTCCCACCGTCAGCAGAATCGTTTTCACTCCCTCTGTATCAGTCAGGATCGTCTCAGCACGCTCAATCAGATCATTCATCGACTGCAGCGTCGCTCCCTGCCGGGCCTCGAGACGGATTTCAAACTCGGACTCATCCACGTTGAGCGGAATGTAATCCTGTTTCACCAGTTGATACAGCGGATAGTTACTGAAGATCACCGCAATGGAAACTGCCAGTACCAGCCAGCGAAACCGCAACGACTGTTTCAGCGTCCAGAGATAAGAGGTTTCCACCAGGTGATAGAATCCCGAACGCGAACTCGGTCCATTCGGACTGGGGGTCTCGGCCTTGAGCAGTTTGCTGCACATCATCGGCGTCAGGGAGAAACTGACGAGCATCGAAACCAGAATCGCCACTGTCGCCGTCAACCCGAACTGGAACAGCAGTCGCCCGGTGACACTCGACAGAAACGACACCGGCAGAAAGACGATCACCAGTGAAATGGTGGTCGCCAGCACCGCCAGCCCGATTTCTTTGGTTCCGTAAATCGCGGCGTCATGGGGAGTCATCCCCCGCTCTTCGATGCAGTGGAATACGTTCTCCAGTACCACAATCGCATCGTCGATCACCACCCCTACCATCAGCACCAGCGCCAGCATGGTTACGTTGTTCAAGGTGAAGCCGAACAGTTTCATGAAAGCAAAAGTGGAAATGATCGAAGCGGGAATCGCCACCGAAGCAATCACCGTGGATCGCCAGGATCGCATAAACAACAGCACGGTAATACAGGCCAGAATACTCCCGGAGATCAGGTGCTTTTCCAGTTCGTGCAGTGCCGTCACAATATAGCGGGACTGATCCTGCACCACACTGACCGTCACGTCGTCAGGCAACAGTTCCTGGCTGCGGGGCAGCATCTTTTTAATGCCTTCCACCACCGCGACCGTATTTTCTCCCGACTGTTTCTGAATCGTCAACACAACCGCCGGCGCCTGATTCAGCCGCGCAATCGTGCGGACTTCCTTGGTATCGTCGCTGACGGTCCCCAGATCGGCCAGTCGCACCGGCGTCCCGTTGATCGTATCGACCACCAGATTCGGAAAATTGCTCGCATCGGCAATGCGGCCCATCGTCCGCAGGGACCGCTCGCGGAAGCCCTGGTCCAGACGTCCCCCGGGAACTTCGGTATTCTGTCGCACCAGTGCGTCCCGGATCTGCAGGATCGACATCTGGTAAGCCGCCAGCCGGTCCGCGTCGATATCCACCTTCACCGCCCGATCCGCGGCCCCCGCAATCTGAACCTCACCCACTCCGGGAGATGATTCAATCACGTTCTTCACGTAGCGGTCTGCAAACAGATACAGCTCCCGCGAGGTGCGTGGTCCTGAAACCGCTAGCGTCATGATCGGCGAGGATTCCAGATCCCGTTTCTGCACAATCGGCGGATCGATATTGGGAGGCAACAGATTCATCGCCCCCGAAACCGCGTCCCGCACGTCCTGCGTTGCAGCGTCGACGTTCCGGTTCAGATTGAAGGTAATGATCACAAAGGAACGACCATCGCGCGAGATCGAACGCAGTTCCTCGATGCCCGCTACGGTTGCAACCGCATCTTCCAGCACCGCGCTGACTTCGGATTCAACTTCCTGAGACGCAGCCCCGGGATAGTTCGTCCGGATGTAAATCGACGGCATGTCCATATTAGGGAAGCGATCGACGCCCAGCTCCGGAAAGGCCACAAGACCAGCGACCACTAATGCGGTAATCAGCATCAGCGCAAACACGGGCCTTTTGACACAGACTTCGGCTAACCAGTACAAAATCGATTCCCTTTACATCAGGCAGCGGCGACTTTCTTCACAAGACGGATCAGGCAGACCCGCCGGCAATTATGTTTTGGCTTTGGTCTGCTCGGCAGCCGAGGGTTGTGGCTCCGCGGCAGACAGTGTTCCGGGACGTCCTTCCTTCGCGGTGCGCAGAATGACATCACCCGGCTGCAGTCCTTCTAAAATTCGGATTTGATCACCGCGTCGTTCTCCCAGCAGAACCTCCTGCATCTTCACGGTGCCATCTACGGCTTTCCAGACTTTTTCCGTTCCCGCAAACTGCACGACCGACGAGACCGGCACGACAACCGCCTTCTGATCAGGATCGACGATAATCCGTCCTTCGGCAAACAGGCCGGCCCGCAATTCCCGATCCGGGTTCTCGACCAGCGACTCAAACAGCAATGAACGACTCAACTGATCCAGGAAGGGACTGATGCGGGTCACTTTAGAAGTCCGCTGGGGTACCGATTCAATTTTCAATTCGATCGGCTGACCGATTTCAAGCTGGGTCGAGAGACGCTCGGGCACCGTTCCCCGGTAGCGGAGCTGATCGATCCGCACGAGCACCAGCAGTGGATCACCCATGCGAATGTAACTGCCGGGTGCAACCAGGCGTTTCTGCACGACGGCCGGGTACGTGGCTTTCAGTTCGGTATTCTTCAAGTCTTCCCGTGCCAGATCCAGTTGCGTCTGTTGCACGGTGATATTAGCCATTTTCTCGCGGACCCCGTTCAAAGCGGAGGCATAGCGGGCCTGGGCCACCTGTTCGAACGACACGACCTGATCGAATTCGGCCTGGCCCATCACATTCTGTCGATACAGGGTCTTGGCCCGTTCCAGATTGGCCTCGGCTTCATCCCATTCAGCCTTCTTTTCCCGGGCCGGGGGCGAATTTTCCGGCACCAGTTTTTCAATCGGATCTCCGGTCTTTAACCCGACTGCCGAACGGGCTGCCGCCAGTTGTGCTTCGGCCTGTTTGACGCGGAGTTTGAAATCTTCCTGGTCGATCGTAATCAGCGGATCACCGACTTCGACAACATCTCCAAGATCAACGTGTACTTCGGAAACGCGGCCTTCCACCTTGATCCCCAGCGTCGCCTCTTCGTCAGGAAACAGACTCCCCTGGCTGCGGATAATACGTGGCCAGGTCTGCTCGGCGACGGTCAGTGTTTCCACATTCAAGACCGGTAGTGTCTCCCCGGCTTTTTTAGTGGGGGCTGGTTGATTTGATTCGCATCCCATTAAAAACAGGACGCACAGGAGGCTGAGCAGGCAGGAACCTGGAGGACGGCATAGGATGACATTCATAAGTTCATTATATAATCGATTATCGCTATGTCGAGTATTTTCAGCCGGGAATCGGAGTCCAGTTATGCGGGTTATACCGCCCGAGAATTCTTGCATGAGCGCTCTCTCAGAAGGACGTCGGTTAACCAAACAGCTCGGAAACCGCTTCCCCGGTATCGAGCAGAGGCATCGGGCGATCCAGGCGATCGCGGAGAATAACACGCTGGGGATCGATGCCCAGATGCCGATAAATGGTCGCTGCAACATCCTGTGGACCCACCGGACGTTCGACAACATCTTCGCCGCGGCTGCTGGAACGGCCGATGATCTGTCCCATCCGCATGCCGCCACAGCCCATCATCACACTGAAGGTTCGCCCCCAGTGGTCGCGTCCTGCATGCTGGTTAATTCGGGGCGTGCGTCCAAATTCGCCCATCGCCACCACCAGTGTCTTCTCATACAGACCGCGGTCGATCAGATCCCGAATCAATCCCGAGATCGCCGCATCCAGAGGCGGTATCAGTTTGCGGGCCCCTTCTTCCGTACGGAGACGTCCCGCGGAACCGTGATGATCCCAGGGGACACAGTTGACGGTCACAAACGTGGAACCATGCTCCACCAGGCGCCGCGCCAGGAGTGCACTTTGTCCGAACGTATGCCGTCCGTAGCTGTCGCGAACCGCCGCCGGTTCGTCTTCAACATCAAACGCAGAGCGAACGCCTTTCGAATACAGCAGATCAAAGGCTTTCTGCTGGTGCTCGTCCAGGTCGCGAATCAGCTTCTCGTGTCGCCGTGGCAGCTGGTCGAGCGAACTCAACAGTTCCTGCCGGTTCTTCAGTCGATCAACCGTCAGGCCGCGAGCCAGGGTCAGGTTCTGCACGCTGAAGCTCGAAGTATTCGGATCGGAATTGACAATGAATGGATCGAAACCGCCGCCAATATACGAAGAATAATGAAACAGATTATCGGTCCCCCCGCGGAGGTGAGGCACTCCCACATAGGGGGGCATCCCTTCCTGCCGGGCACCACGCAGGAATGAAGCCGCGGAACCAATCGAAGGACGTCGCTGCACCCGATTGTCGGGTGCGTTGAAGGCAGGACCTTCAAAGCCGGTCAGCATCCAGTGATTTCCCTTGGTATGGTCGCCGGTCCCGTGATTCACGGTTCGCAGCACAGCCAGGTGCTCGGCCAGCTTCGCCTGTCCCGGCATCAGTTCGCTGAACTGCACGCCTGACAGACTGGTCGGGATTGGCTGAAAGGGTCCCCGGTATTCTGCAGGTGCTTCGGGCTTGGGATCCCAGGTCTCCATATGCCCCGGACCGCCGCTCAGCCAGAACAGGATCACGCTGGTGTCCTGCTGCTTCGACGAAACAGCCCCTTCCGCTTTGAGCTTCAGCAGATCCGCCAGGCACAAACCGCCTGCTCCCAATGCGCCCGCCTGCACGAAATTGCGACGTGTGATTCCGGAACAGTCAGTCATGCTGCGGGACGGTCGTTGGTTCATGGAGGGACTCGCGGGATTACTGGAATGAGACTCTAAACATCAACCGTACATAAGCGCGGGTTGATTTGTTAATTATCGTCAGAAATTCACTGCGGGTCAAGAACGGACTCGCCCGGAATCCGGGGATGCCCCCAAAACAAGGGGCGACGTTCCCCGAGAATCCCTCTCACCGGAACCGGTTCATCCAGCCTGACTTACGACTTCTCACTACGGGAGTAAATCTTGACGTCATCCACCACTGCCTTGCGGGGCACTGCCAGTCGCAGCAGCCGCTTGGTCGGGTGGGCCATCCCCTCAGAGGCAAAAGAGCCGACCTGTTTCCCGTCGATGGAAACAGTCAGCTTGTCCCCTTCCACATTCACCAGCAGGTCATACCATTTGCCGGTCTCCAGTTTGAGCGGGAATCGTTTGGTTTTGGTCTTGAGCAGTTCTTTATGTTCCTCAGACAAAGTGCCCGCTTTCCGCTGATCGCGAATTTTCAGATCCATGTTGCCGGTCTTGAGGTCGGTGATCATCAGATTTTTGGGGCTGATCTTAGCCACAAACAGATGGCCGGCGTGTACCGGTTTGTATTTGAGATCTGCAAAATTGAGTCCCAGGCTGTCTTTGGGATCTTCCAGCATGAACCGCAGGGCAACCGCGCCATTCTTGAATTCGGCAGGATGCGTCACCGAAACGGCGTGGTCGGCTGTCTCATGAATATAGATATACATCGCACCGTCGCGCAGGTCGACCTGTTTGTTCCCCTTCGCCCGGCTGCGACTGTTCGTCCCCCAGCCCTTGCCGATCTCGTCTTTCTGCTCCTGTGATTCACTCCGTTCGAAATCATCTTCGAAAATCAATGTCCCCCGTTCATCGGCCCAGACCAGCGCAGAACAGAACAGGACAAACACAGCTGCAGCAAATTGGAATGATTTCACAGATGGATCCCTTTCAATGTAAGCAAGGAAAAACGGACGATCTCTACCGGAGCGACCGCTGGTCAGGCGGATAACCATGAGCCCCCGATTATATCTGACAACCTCAGACTTGTCTCGTATCCGGTGATCACGAACCCGGGAATTTAAAAGGGGATAAACCGACGTCAGGCAGTACAGGCAAGAATAACATAGAAAAACAGGGCTTCGAGGGATATAATTCCCCCACACCAGGGAGATCTGCATAACGAACGCTATTTCCAACTGAAATCCCTGACTCCCCCCTTCCCCCTGTCGGAATTGCAGCCGCCTCTGATTGTGGGTCGAATTCAGGTCAGCGGCTTTCGTACTCCCCGTAAGCGGCTCGCCTGGCATCAAATAATCACGCGGATGAGATACTCCATGGCACAATGGTGGCAGTACATCCTGGATCTGATCAGCGGCGGACCACAGGCCTCGATTATCGAGACAGTGCTCCGCGGGGCGCTGATTTTCTGCATTCTCTTCGTGACTATCGACTGGCTGACGCTCTGGGGCACCCGTTGGGGTAATCGGCACTCCATGTCCAAGTCGTTTTACCTTTCCCTGCTGATCCACTTCTGCCTGGGTCTCGGCTGGGTCACCGTGGTCGAAAACTCGCCGGCCCAGCCGGAACCGATCGTCAAATCAGATCCCATCGCGATTCGACAGATCAGCAACGACAACACGGAACCCACGCCCTCCGATTCATCAACGTTGAACGATGCCCGACTCTGGCAGGAAAGCATCACGCCACTCAAACCGGAACGGAATCGAACCGAGCGGGACCGCCTCTCTGCAGACACCGTCTCGCTCCCCCGCCAGATCGAACCAGGCCAGGAGCCAAGTCTGCTCGCAGATAACATGGCGCTCTCACCGCACGCCTCGGCGGAAAGCAAGTTGCCCCAGGCCGAGCGGGCACAAACCGAGTCTTCCAGGCAGCATTCGACTCCCGCACCTGACGTCTCCACTTCCCCGCAAGATCTTCCCAGCGCAGAGGCCCGTCCCGAATCGCGGCCGAAAACATTTTCTCGGGCAGAGACCGCTCGGTCTCCACGTCCCCTCTCCGCAACAGGAACTGTGGAACGACAACCACTGCAGCGTCCCTCGATGAATACGGATCAGGGTCAGCCCGGACCGGCCTCACCATCCGTCACCGATCTCAGTTCCGCTTCTGAAAAACTGACTCTTCCCGCAGGCAAGCATCTGGCGGCGCGGACTCCGTTAACGAACCTGCGCAACTCAACGCCAGCCCCCATATCCGCGCCCCAGGTTGAACGCCCCGCGTCGATGCAGCCGGATGACCTCCTCCGCGGGGTTGTCCGCGATTCCCAGACTGGACGACCGCTGGCAGCCACGACAATTCGCGTCGACCTGCCCGATGGTCGATCCCTCGTAGCGCGAACGTCTCAGCAAGGCACTTATGAACTGAAACTTTCAGAGACGCCCGATAATGTCGCCGTCAGCGCCGCCCGCCCCGGTTACCTGCCCCAGTCGCAGAACCTGAGAGTGACCGGATCGAATGGAAAACCCCGCCGCCTCGATTTTGCGCTGCGTGCCAAAACGGAACGCGTGATTGCCATCGAAGAGAACCCCGTCGTCCATCATCTCGGCGATGATCAGTTCGAAGGAAAAGTCAACAGCCAGTTCCAGCGGCCCACCGAAGGTGCAACCTACCGGGTCCGGTTCGAAATTTCAGCCCGACAGTATCCGAATGGAATTCCCCGGGCTGCCATCACCCTCATGGCCAAAGGTATTCAGTGCCGACCTCAGATCCACATCAACGGCCACCTGCTGACCGAAGGACTGAAACCCTCTCCCGACGACGGCTCCTTCGACCGACTGGTTCTCCCTTGCAATCCGAACTGGCTGCGTCTCGGCGAGAATGAAATCACCATCACCTCCGTCAAATGCCAGAGAGACCTCGACGATTTTGAATTCGTCAATCTCCTCGTCTGGTTCGCACCATAGTCATACAAATAACCACGGAAACTCTGATTTCCCCGGAATAAACTGAACAGCAGCCCTCTCTAAAGTGCAGTGCCAGTAAACAGACTTGTTCATGACCTGCATACAATTCGTGGTTTTCCCACAGCGACGCTGTCTGGAATTCGCCCATGGCCCGTATCCGCTTAGTGCATATCCTCTTAGTCGTTCTTTCACTCCCCGTGCTGATGGCAGGCGCTGCCCTGGCGCTGTTGTTCCCGCTGCTCATCTTTCGTCCCCCCATCCTTGGAGACGCCGCGATACCTATGGGGCCCGAAATCGAGATTCCGGATTCACGCTACTATCTCCGTCTCTATGGTGGCCCTGCCCCAGAAGAGACCTATTTCTATGGACTCTTTGCTGACGCCCCCTTTCAAAGCTATCAAACGCGAACGCTCGGTCCGCTCAACATCAACGTCGAAACCGTACCCTCCGTGGAAAAAGAGGACGAAGGCGTCTACCGCATTACCTGGGGCACAGGTCCCAATGCCCCTTTCACTGTCATTGATGTCAAACACAGAAAATACATCGAAGACTCCAACCCCAACAATGCACGCAACGAGCCATTCCAACTGGAACACCAGGAAATCAGAGACTGCCCGGAATTCGGCTCTCAGAAGAACGACTCCTGAAGCCAGATTTTCGTGTTTTTCGTGCTTTTCGTGGTAGTAAATCCTTACCCAATCCCCCTTTAATTTACTGAAATCATCTCTTTTTGCGGTCATTTTTTCGATTTTCCCTCTAAATCGTGACGATGTTATGGACAATTGGATCCATATATTTATAATAAATATTTATGAGACTGCCGGAGGTGCTGACCGGCAGCCTCATCACAATGCGAAATCCCACCTGAAAAGTGGTCTGCTTCCATGTCGGCAGCCCGCTTCAAGCCCACCACAGACATGACGAAAGGCGGCGATGATGAACCGTTGGTTGATTTGTCTCGTTTCGACACTCACACTGGCCGTGTCTGCTTTTCCGGCCTCGGCAGCCACGCCCTCTGATAAGGGCCAGCAGCTGTTCGAATCCAAAATCGAACCGGTGCTCGTCAAGTACTGCTACGAATGCCATTCCAAAACAGGCGAGAGTATCGAAGGCGGCTTGGAACTCGACTCCCCCTCCGGCATGCTGCGCGGCGGCGATACCGGACCGATGATCAAACCCCACGATAGGGAACACAGTTCTCTGTTACGCATGCTGCGTCATGAGGACGGCGTCTCGGGCATGCCCCCCGAAGAAAAACTCTCGGACGATGTCATCAACGCGTTCGAAACCTGGATCAAACTCGGCTGCCCCGACACTCGCAAAGAGACCGGCCCCACGCTCAAAGAGCAGCGCTATCAGGAGGCTCAGAATCACTGGGCCTTCGTAACGCCCCACGAAGTCGCCCCCCCTGCCGTCAATCAGACCGAATGGCCCCGCGACGCGGTCATCGATGGCTTCACCCTCTCTGCCATGGAACAGAATGGCGTCAAGCCGGTCGAAGATGCCAGCCGTCTGACGCTGGTCCGCCGCGTCTACTTTGATCTGGTCGGCCTGCCCCCCACCCCCGAGCAGATCGACGCCTTCCTGCAGGACAAATCACCCGACGCTCTCGCAAAGCTCGTCGATCAATTACTCGCCTCCCCCCAGTTCGGCGAGCGCTGGGGACGTCACTGGCTGGACGTCGTCCGTTTCGCGGAATCGAGCGGCATGGAGTTCAACTTCACCTACCCTCATGCCTGGCCCTACCGCAACTACGTCATCGACTCCTTCAACCAGGACAAGCCCTACGATGTCTTTCTGCGGGAACAGATCGCCGGAGACCTGCTGCCGGCCCAACCCCATGATTCTCCCCAGACGATCGAAGCCCGCAACATCGCCCCCAGTATCCTCTCCTTCGGTCCCAAGCGGCATAACTCAAGCGGGACCGAATTCCGTATGGATATCGTCGACGATCAGATCAACACTGTCTGCCGGGCCACGCTGGCGCTGACTGTCTCCTGTGCCCGCTGTCACGATCACAAGTTCGATCCGATTCCCACTGCCGACTATTATTCTCTGGCGGGAATCTTCCTCAGCACCGAACCGATGTACGGCACGATCAAACAGAAATACAGCAACACGCCCACCGATCTGCTCCCCCTGGGCGAGAACGGACCAGCCCTGCACGCCGCTGCCGAAGCGTATGAGAAACAGCTGCAGGAAACGGAAAAGAAACTGACCACACAGACGGCAGCCCTCAAAAAAGCACAGGATGCCCAGAAACTGGCCGCGTCTGCACATCAGAAATACGAACAACTGATCGCCACCACCGTCGTCGATCCCAAGAATCCCAATGCCCTCCAGGGGCCATCCCAGGCCGACGTCGATAAGAAAAAAGAGAAACTCGATCAAGCCAACGCGCAGGTGACTCAGCTGACCACCGAAGTCACCACGCTGAAAACCAAAGTCGCCGAACTCAAAAAGAACCCCGCCCCCCGGCCGCAGTACGCGATGACCGCCCGGGACCGCAAGAAACCCGCTGACACTTACATCGCCGTGCGGGGCGACTTCCGCGAAAAAGGGGACGTCGTTCCCCGCGGCTTCCTGAGTGCCATCCAGATCGACAACACTCCGCAGATTCCCGCCGGCCATAGCGGACGTCTGGAACTGGCCCAGTGGATCACCAGTGATCAGAACCCGCTTACCGCCCGCGTGATGGTCAACCGCATCTGGTACCATCTCTTCGGACGCGGTCTGGTGCCCACCGTCGACAACTTCGGCCTGATTGGCAAACAGCCCAGTCATCCGGAACTGCTCGACGACCTGGCCCTGAAGTTCATGCAGGAAGGCTGGTCCACGAAACGCATGATTCGCCAGATCGTGCTCAGCCGCACCTACCAGTTGAGCAGCACACCCGACCCGACCAACCTGGAAATCGATCCGGAAAACCATCTACTCTGGCGGGCCACACCTCGACGTCTCGAAGCCGAAGCGATCCGCGATGCGATTCTCACCGTCAGCGGGCAACTCATCTTCGACCGTCCTGATGGCTCAACCGTGACCCCATTGGGCGACAAGCTGGCCCGCAGTATTCCCCTGGAAAAACTGCAGCCTCCCAGCAACCAGCGCAGCGTCTACCTGCCGGTTGTCCGCGACTATGTTCCCGAACTATTCGACCTGTTCGACTTCCCCTCCCCCAGCCTGGTGAGCGGAACCCGGGCCGTCACGAACGTCCCCGCGCAGGCCCTTTACCTGCGGAATTCTCAGTTCATCACCGATCAGGCCCAACACGCCGCCCGCAGACTGCTGGCCGACAAACAGCTGAAAGACGATGCCTCCCGGGTCGACCTGGCCATGCGGCGTGCCTTGGGTCGCACTCCCACACCGGAAGAACGGGCCGGAGCCCTGCAACTCGTGCAGCAGGTGCGTGAGTCCAGCGATCCCCAAAGTAAAACCGTTGAAGTCGACGCCTGGGCCGCCTGGTTCCAGACCCTGTTCATGACCGCGGAATTCCGGTTCCTGGTCGATGCCCGTTAAATCTTCCCTCCCCACTCCTTCCTGGAAAACGCATTGAGGAGATCAGCTCCGATGAAACACGAAACAGCAAATACACAACTGTCGCGACGTCAATGGCTCAAAGCGGCCAGTTGCAGCGTGGGTGGACTCGCTTTGACCGGGCTCGCTCCTCAGACCAGCCAGGCTGGACTGCTCTCCCCCCGCATCGCCCACTTCACTCCCAAAGCGAAGCGGGTCATCTTCCTGTTCATCAACGGCGGCCCCTCGCAGTTTGAATCGTTCGACTATAAGCCCGAGCTCAAAGCCAACGGCGGCAAGAAGGGCCAGAACAAGGGGAAACTGCTGGCCCCGCTGTACGACTTCGCACAGCACGGCGAAAGCGGCATGTGGATCTCGGAAGCTTTCCCGCACCTGGCGAAACAGTCCGATGAACTCTGCATGCTCAACGGGATGACCGGCCCCAGTCGCGCCCATCCCATCGCCATCCCCATGCTGCATACCGGCGAGTTCAAATTCCAGCGGCCCTCCATGGGCGCCTGGGTGCTCTACGGACTGGGCACCGAAAACCAGAACCTGCCCGGCTTCTTCACCATCAAGCCGACCCGCACCTTCGGCGGTCCCGCAAATTACGGCAGCGCCTTTCTCCCCAGTACCTTCCAGGCCACGCGACTCGGCTGGTCCGGTCAATCTATCCAGACCGCGTCCATCAGCAACCTGCAGTCGCAACACGGCCTGGCCGCCAACCCGGAACGCACCGCCCTGGCCCTCGCGCAGAAAATGAACGAAGATCTGCTGGGCCAGACCGCCGACGTCCGCGGCGTGATCGACTCGCTCAACCTCAGCGAACAGATGCGCGACGCTGTTCCCGAGGTCATGGACCTCAGCCGCGAGTCGAAAGCCACGCTCGACATGTACGGCGTCGACGAGAAATCCACCGACGACTTCGCCCGCCAGTGCCTGCTGGCCCGTCGTCTGAGTGAAGCCGGCGTCCGCTTTGTGGAAGTCAGTACCACCGGCTGGGACCACCACAGCGGTCTCGACAAATTCAAATCGAAAGCCGAGACGATCGACAAACCGATCGCTGCTCTGCTGGCCGACCTCAAACAGCGCGGCCTGCTGGATGAAACGCTGGTCCTCTGGAGTGGCGAATTCGGACGCCAGCCCGAAACCCAGATCCTCTCCGGCAAAGAGACCCTGGGTCGCGATCACAACGCCACAGGCTACACAGCCTGGCTCGCCGGGGGCGGCACGAAAGGGGGACTGACCCACGGTGCCACGGATGCCCTGGGGTATAAAACGGTTGAGGGAGAAGTCCACCTGCACGATCTGCACGCGACCATGCTGCACCTGCTCGGTCTGGACCACAAGAAGCTCGTCTACCGCTTCGGCGGCCGCGACTTCCGCCTGACCAACATCTACGGCAACGTCGTCCAGGAAATCATCGCCTGAGTCACGCGTTGACCAGTCACCCCGCGTGGCTGGTCAACCGACCTGCTGTGCTGTCAGACGATCAATTTCCTGCAGGATCTCTTCCGACTCAGCAACCAGGCTGGCATATCCCTGAATATCACCATTCCGCTGCGCATCACGGGCCTGCTCCATTTTTTTCGCGTAAGCCTGTTCCAGCTTTTTCCGGGGATCGCGTCGCAACCAGCCAAACATATCCAGCTCCTGAAAATCGGTTCTTGTGTCTAGGTATGAGGACTATAGCTGCCCCCTCCCATCTGACAACGGTCCGATTTTCAGCTTACGTTACTTCCTCCGTAACCGAAGTGGTCTGAATCCGCTTATCTCATTTCAGGCATCAGTTCGAGGATCTCACTCTCCAGCTCTTCCAGCACGCGGTAACTGACCGGCTCCTGTTTCAAAGATTTGATGTCAATTTTTGCGGGTAAGGCTGACTCAATCGAGGGGGCAAACGACGAGAGATCATCGACCAGGTGATTAAAATTGGACGCCGTCACAATATCGACCGGCTCCTGCTTCTGCTGTTCGGGCAACTCTCTTAACGTAGAAAAATAGACTTGCGTACGCAGTCTTAACACCTGGAAGTGGGGATCCACAATCAAACTCCGCTGAATAAAAAATAAGACAATATAATCAGGTAATATTAAAAAAATCGTTATCGAATAAAATCGTGATCAGGGTGCGATGATTTTCTTCACACCACTCAATGAACTGCTGAAACGTCTCCTGCTCAGCAGCACTCAAACTCGTCCGGTTCCTCATCGACAGGGAATCTGTTGAAGATTCTGATGCCTGAACGGCGTCCATCAGATCAGCCAACTCAATCAAATCGGTCCTCAGGGCCCGGAAAAATTCCCGGTCCCGCGCGCTGGTCGAATTCAAAACCGCGATGGTCGGAGTTTCCTGCTGATCAACCTGGATCAGAGACTGCAGGTGTTCGCCCAGATGTGCCCGATAGGTTCGCAATAAATGCACATAGTCCCCTGGGATCGGGAACAGATGAGGCTTCTTTCCCGGAGAAGAATTTCCATGCAGAATGAGCTGGATCTGGTGCATAACGAATCAGGGTAGAACAGACTGTGCTTCAATTTTTGAGCGAAATGAATGGTGATACTTTGACTACGAAATACGGGGCAGATAGATTTCCACCCCCTACTCGCAAGAAATGATCTGAATAGTATTTGTCTGCTCCTTCAATAATTTAATGGGGAAATTCCCCCATTAAAAAAATATTCTGCAATGTTGAGATTCAACTGCGCAGAAAATGAGCTTTAAGGACTGTTTTGCACTCCCGTCCCGTTCTGGATAAGAGTGTCCATTCTCCGCTTGAGCAGCGAGTCACGGACTTAAAAAGTTCACACATATCGGACGGATCAATTCAATAAAACGAATCTCAGTCTCAGCTCATTCAGATCGTGTTTTGAACACGAGCAGATAAGGAATCGCGGGGTTATTTTCGGTATCACGAAAACTGTTGAAGCGTCCCCGATTGAACCACAGCACGTACGTCTTGTTCGGTTCCAGATCGACGGGAATCACGCACGTGCGTTTGTCATCCAGGTAATGAATTCCCTTGCCAACCTTGGGAAAGTGTTCCGACGAGATCTGCACGACGGCCCACATCCGTTCGGTGATCATGTCCTTGCTGAAGGTGACCGCTATTTCTTTCAACCCCGGATCAACATCGGTACTCCCCGCCTGGGGCACCGTCTTGACCACTGAGGGAGGCAGTGCTTCCAATGTGATTTCCTGAGAGCCTCCGCGTTCTGCATACGAACTGCTGGCTGATGCCTGCGTGGCCCACTGTTTGCTGTCGTCGCTGCCCACCAGTTGGACCGCATCAATTTCATTCCAGCCTTTAACGCGTCTGGTGTCGAGATAGATCTTAATAGACCTGGAAACTACTTTCGAGTTGGCGCTCACTTCGAAAACGGTCGGCGCCGGCCTGACTGTTTCCTGCCCTTGCCAGATCACGACTTCCTTTCCGCTCTTGTCCAACGCAGTCACTTTACTGACTGCACCGGGATTAAAGTTCTCATAGATCCGCACCGCTTTTACTTCAACGGGCGTCTTGTACTCCAGCTGAAGCCACTCGTCTCCCTTATCCTGTGCCAGTGAGGCCCAGGCGGTCTTCTGATCACCGGCCTTAAGTGCGTTCGGTTCCCCCGTAGCCTGCAGAGGAGACCAGCCGGGAGCGGAAGCAGCAACCCCAGCTCTCGGATCAACCAGGAATAAGCAACCCAGAAACAACATGTGAAAGAAGAATGTTCTCTGCATCAGTATTCATCCTTTAATTTCCAGAACCGAATCCTGCAGACGCACCGCCAACACATTCGTATACGTCACTGTCGTTTACTGTATCGCGGCAGAATCGGATTGCAATTCGAAAATGGAAGAATGCGATTCCGCTGATGAATCAGGCAGGGAAACGAGCATGACATACGCCAGATTCTCGCGAAAACACAGGCATAAAAAAAGCCACGCTGTTCAAAGCGTGGCTCGGAGAAGAATGGATCACAGGCTGCTCAGGGATTTTCCACATCGCCGAACAACTTGATGGCTGCGTCTCGATCCGTGGTATAGACGACCATGTCCTGCGCGGGAATCGTCGTTTTCCAGGACTCACCCGCTTCATCGAGGAATTCATGAATGACAAGGCTGGGAGTAATGCTGTGTGAAACGACCACGTGCAACAGGCGTCGCTCTTTACCATCCTGCAGCAACACGTTTTCAAATTGACGTGCTTCAAAACGGATTGTGTCGACCTGGGCAGACCTGGGATCGAACGTGGTGATGACCCTCGATTCATTCGCTTTCATAGGCTGATCCAACATCAGTCGGTCTGCATAAGCCGGACCTTTCACATCAGCTGGAATCTCCCTGACTCTGGTCACCGTCTGGCCATTCGTTTCAGTCTGAATTCGCACTTGACCATCGGTCACAAGTCCCTGTTTGAGAACGTTCACCAGCGGCGGATTTTTTGCCTGGTAACGATAACCCAGCACTTTGCCATCGACGGTTTCATCAGTCTGAATCGTCACTCTGGCACGACTGTCGTCAGGATTTCCGGAAGCGCTTACTACAGATGTATGCGAATTTACGACGATCTGTTTTCCGTCCCGGTTCACGGTTTCAACCGCATCGTGAACGTATCCCACGTTTGTGCCCCGGAGATAAATCGCCCGCCATTGCTCACGCGCGACAGGCCGATTTCCCTGTTGGGCCTCTGCGATACAGGCAACAGACAAAGCGGCGAATGTAAATACAATAATCAGACAGCGGTACATGTGAGGACCTCCTGATGGGTCGTAAAAAGGGAACTCAAAGTCGGTAACAGTTTTGCCATCAGTAAAGGGGAGACCGCCGTCACCAGCCTCCAGCCATCCGGAAAGCATAGCTACTCTGTGCAATCCCCCAATCTTATCCTGCCTGTTCCCATCATATCCCCCAGACTCCGGCTCCGCAATAACCTGTAAACAAATATTTACTCAGCCTCGTAATCACGGTCTAAGGCACCTCAGATCCAGAAACCAAACTCATAATTTGAGAATAGTGAAACTCACCCTGTCAGACGAAGCTTGTTAAACTGAAGGAAATCCTGTTTCAGGTACTACCTGAGACCAGGAGGGAAAATCACCCGTGATTCACAGAATCGAAACCACGTCGGCTATGTATGATCCCTTCGCTGCTCAATGATCGCTATCAGACTGTCGTAGCACTCATCCCTTTGATCATTGCGGGGCTCGGGCTAAGAATCGTGGCTGTCCTTTGATTCTGGTCCCCGATCTGCCAGCTTGTATCAGTCGACGCGTATTTCGTCATCGTTTAACATTTGAGAATCCAGGTTTCTATCCGTATGAATTCCTTACGAAAAGGAGACCCGATTCGTGGTTATCAAAATAGCAAAAACACGTGCTGCTTCTGCAAACGACCTTTTCATATTAGAAAAAACACTTGGTGTTAAGCTACCAGGCAGCTTCCGAAATTTTCTAAAAGAATATGATGGTGCTGAACCGGAATCTAATCTTTTTGAGATTAATGAGTCCAACAATTCTGGAGTGAATGAATTCATTCCGGCTCAATTGATTCTCAAAGAAAGAGCGTTTATCGAGAATCTTTCACCGCAGGCATTTCCCTTTGCATTTGCTGAAGGCGGCAACTACGTCATTTTAGATTTGAATGGTCGGGAGACGGTATTATTCTGGGATCATGAAACAGCTGAGTTGATTCAATTGTCAGACAGCTTCGAAAAGTTTCTTTCCGAGCTTCAACCATTCAGCGTGAATAATGTTAAACTTGAGCCAGGCGATGTGGGAGAAGTCTGGATCGATCCAGACTTTTTAAGAGAGCACGCAGATCTCTTCTATGAGTCTGAAGACGACCTGCAGAATAACGGATAACCCCGTAAGCAATTCGGGGCGCACCGCGAGCAGGAAACTGAGATTTTAACGTGTTCTAACTGATAAGACTCTGAAGGTTGTTCTATGGATGGTATTGCTCGAATCGACACAGTAGCCGCGTATTTCGAAGTCTGGCTCGATCCTGAGTTGTTTCCTGTTCCGAAGATGAAAGTAAAAGTTCTGGACCGCGCAAACAACGATTTCCTGGCGGTACCAAACCTGCATCGTTGGAATCCGGCTTCAGGTTCCCCTGAATGTTTATCAGGCCTGGGTGACTCTATACAGTCAGCCCTCGAAGATTTGCTGAAACATTATGTAGCCGACGCGCGTGAGCAGAGCCCCGACAGCGGATATCAGGAGAACGATTTCGTATGGTCTGCCAGCGAAGATTTTTAAACCAGTCGCATTCGTATCCCGGGCACTGAACGACACATCACAGGAGAGAATGATGCAACGCAAGATCGTATTCATCGCCATCATGTCAATTGCCGTAAATGCTTTCGCAGCGGCCCCGCCTCCGTATGGAAAACTGACCGTTACCGAAAACCTGATTCGCCAGGAAATCATCCGGCTCGACGGTGACTGGGAGTCTGGAGCAAAACCCGCGTTCGTCTCATTTCGGGGCGACAAATTCACAAGCAGACATTTTGAAATGTTGACGCACCTGCCGGCGATGAAGTATTTTCATGCAGACGGCTGTGCCGTCAATCCGTTCGCCCTCGCCTGCCTGACCCAGGTTCGCCACCTGCAGATATCAGGGTCAACCAGGCAATCACGCAAGCTGGTATGAGAATATGACGATTGATGGAAGAGAACATTTCTGAATCCGATCGATTGTGATAATAGAACGCCTGTGTAAAAATAAACAGAAATACAGTCCCCATCCTAAATGAAGCAGGCAGACTTTCCAAGGTTTCCATCAGTTTTCAACGGGGATTTATCAGCCAGTTTCAGCGGGAAGCAGTCTTTAAGAAGCGAATTCAGAAAGCAATCCGATGTTCCGGAAGCGAAACATGTGCCAGCTTATGCTGAATCTGGCATTACTGCTCACGGTCTGGGGCTGCAGACCGGCGTCCCCTGAACCACCGACCAACGAGACCTCCGCTGTGACAACGGAGACTCAGCCGAAGTTGACCTCCTCCGCGGAAGTCACCTCTGCACTCGAAGCCCGCTGGTCGCTGGATGACATCAGGACATTTTGTATTCCAGAACGCCGCCACAACCCGATGTATCAGAACCTGGTCACCGACGTCGGGGAAACCTGGAAGGGAACGCTCTACGAAAATGTACCGACGGGCTTTGACTCAATCAGTTGGTATGGCACAGCAGTTGACGGTCATCTGCATGAATACTCATTAAACGTGAGCCGAGGTAATGACAGTTGGCTGCTGGAAATCGGCAACGTCGAAGCATTCGCAAAACCACCCAATGTCTCTCCTGCCCCCTCACGACCAGGCTTTATTGGCAACGCACCGCCGGAAAACCAGACCCCCGATAACGCTTTTGTTACGCCTCTTAAGCGGGAGTAAGCTCTGTCATTCTGATTCCCGGGATCCTTCTCTGAACTGGTAAAACACATGGTTGAGAATAGCTTGAATGTTGATCTAAAGAAGATGATAAACAGCAACTCTCCCCCCTTCACTTTAAATGCGTTTTTTTCTCCGTGATCGCAGGAGTTTGCGTTACCATCTCGGCATTAAGCTGAATAAAACTCTGCCACGGCTCCGGGACATCATCTTCAAAAAAAATCGCATCCACGGGACATTCCGCCCGGCACGCATCGCAATCAATGCACTCTTCCGGATCGATGTAGAGCATCTGCTCCCCCTCGTGAAAGCAGTCGCAGGGGCAAGCGAGAACGCAGCTTGTGTCTTTGCATCCCACACAGGGAGCGGTCACAACGAACGCCATTTCAGGTCCTTTCAAAAGAAATAATTCGAACTTAGAGAGGCAGTCAGGAGTCTCTCCTCTGGGGGTGCATCCGATTTACCGGTAAGATTGGTCAAAGAATCTGCCAGAATTTCCAAATTTTTCCCCATGTCCCCCTGCAACGTATCTGAACAGAGTGAAGGCGTATTCCAGAGTGTCGAAATTGAATTCACAACAACTGCTGGAGATCTACCAGGCAGGCGAGAACGAAGCAGCGACGGCCCTGTTTGACCGTTACGTCGCACGGCTCATCGCACTGGCGCGGAGCCGTATCGGGGCCAGGCTCCGTCGTCGAATCGATCCCGAAGACATCATCCAGTCCGCTTATCGCAGTTTTTTCGTGCATGCCCGGGTCGGAGAGTACCAGTTGCAAAAGACGGGGGACCTCTGGCGTCTACTGGCAGGTATCACGCTGCATAAGCTCTATGGTCAGATTGAAAAGCACACGGCGGGAAAGAGAAGCATTAATCATGAAGTACCTCCAGACAGCATTCTCGCGACTGCAACCGTTCCCGAACCTGCGCCGTCAGAGGTCGTCGCGATCATCGAAGAATTAAGCCTGCTCATCCAGGACCTGCCTCCGGAAGAACGACTCGTCCTCACGGCCAGCCTCCAGGGACAGGAGAATGCAGAGATCAGCAGCACCATCGGGAAATCAGAGAGAACCGTCCGGCGTCTGCTGGCAAATGCCCGCAATAAGCTGGAACAACGCTTGTTGCATCACAACACGCCCGAGGCTGACTCTCAGCCCCCCGCAGAGGAATACGCTGCCCCCCTGCGCTATGAGGATTACGTGCTCGAACAGTTACTCGGATCAGGTGGCATGGGCAAGGTATTTCGTGCCAGAGTGAAAGGGACACAACAGAAAGTCGCCATCAAGGCACTGCATAAAAAACGCCAGTCCGACAGACGTGCCGTCTCGCAGTTCGTCAAGGAGGCACAGGTACTCACGAAGTTACAGCACCCGCATCTCGTACACGTCGAGGGCCTGGGACGATTCCCCCACGGGGGCTACTTCATGGTGATGGACTATATTGACGGCGTCGATCTGCAATCGCAACTGGAAACCGGCCCTTTTACCATCACTGAAGCGGTCAGCATCATTCTTCACGTCTCTGACGCCATCGGTTATGCACACGACCAGGGCATCATTCATTGTGACCTCAAACCCGCGAACATCCTGCGTGATCAACGGGGCAACATTCGAGTAACGGATTTCGGTTTCGCTTATCTGATTGCAGGCAGCACCACACCAGTCAACAGCATCGGTGGTACCGCAGGATATCTCGCCCCGGAAATCCTCAATCGCCAGAGTTTGCCTGCACCCACAACCGACATTTTCAGCCTGGGTGTGCTGCTCTGGACTCTGATCACCGGCACGCTACCCGCATCCCCATTCAAGCTGACCGGAGTAAAGCAGCAACAGGCCCCTATAGCCCGAATCGTCAAACGCTGTCTCTCCCCAACGCCTCAAAACCGCTTTCAGACAACCAGCGAACTGCAACAGGCACTGCTGACACTTCAATAAGCATTAAGATTGACCGGAGCTTTCTCCTGCGATTGATTGCAGAAGACAAAAAGATCTCCCGCTCCGCCTGAATTCAGCTCACCTCAGTCCCGCTCGCTGAGTGCTTCCACAAAGGCTTCCACCGTGGGTTCGGGGCCTTCGCCAAAGTTCATATGACGCTGTTTGTCCCATCCCGCCAGTACGGTCCGGGGACCGTCAGGCAGGGAGACGCTTTTTTCCAGCGTATAATAATGGGCCGTCACCTGATCCGGATCGGGGGGCGGGTCCGCAGCCAGATCGATGGTCACCAGCACGGCCATCATGTACGCTTCCGCGGCTTCCTGGGGTTCCGGCATCTCAATCACCACGCAGGGATAGTCGTTCAACCGGAGTGGATGCAATTTGATTTCCGCAGCATCAAACCCAGCCTCACGTCCACACTGCTCGACCACATCCTTCAGTAAAGCCTCCATAAAGGAACCGGCATCGGGCGAAGCTGCGATCGCCAGCAACTGCAGCGGTTCCGCCAGCGCAATCTGTCGCAAGGCATAATGCGCAAACACATAGTGCGGCGAGGGGCCTTCATCGTCGGGCGTCGGTTCCGGTTCGCGTTTCAGAAAATCAAACAGTCCCATCGCGTTTCCCCCTGGCCCGGTCATTAAGTATGTGTCCTACCGACACAGAATGTCTTCGATATCTCTCCCCTGAGTCGGCCTGCCAGGCCAACCGGTTTCAGCGCCTGGTTGACACTATACAAAACAATGCTAGTGTAAGACAGAAAGAAATTCCGTATTTTGTCCTTCAGTCACGATCAGCGTTCACTTTGGTTTCAGGAGATATTCCAATGACATCTCACCGCATCCTGTTCACAGCACTTGCCCTCATCATCTGCACTGCGATACTCTTTTCACAAACTCCTCCCCCCGTCGCACAGGCAGCGGCTGTGAAATCTGCCCCCACCTGGGAATACAAAATCGCGGATGCCAGCGTGAAATTAGGGGAGTTGGAAACAGCCGGCAACATCTCGAATGCAGGCATCAAAACCGCACTCGAACAGTTTTTAAACGAACAGGGTGCCGACGGTTGGGAACTCGTCTCCTACTCGGGAACAATGGCGGTCTATAAGCGTGCAGTGAGAAATTAACTGAGTTTCCGGATAACCTCAGTTCCCTTCATCGATGGGCGTGCCATCCGGAAGTGTAATCTTTCGGAAGAAATTCACATCATATTCAGGTTTCAATGAGACCTGCGACACTTTGTATTCTCGTTTCCAGGAGACAACAGGAGAGTTGTCCTCCCGCAGTTTAATCCCGTCCAGTACAGTGATCGAACTGGTAAAAGGAAACCAGATCCCCGGCTCTATCTCCTGAAGATCGGCGAGTTCCGCTGTCTCAATCGGAATCTCTTTCGAATAGAAATAGTTATAACTTTCCGTTTTGATCGGAAGATAGTTTCGGTCGATAGCCAGCCAAAAGTCGCGTCTGGCAGACGTTCTCTTCGCAGACGTTCCTTCATTTCTGACGTGCGCAAGACTGATCTTGATACATCGCAAACCATTCAGTTTTTCCTCTGCGATGTAAGATGCTGTCGGAAACAGGTCCTGAGACAGATTGCCTTGCCTTCCACGAGAATGCGACAAGATGGCTTCTCGCCCCTCTAAAATGGTAGCTAAAGGCACGACATAACGGGCCCACCGGAGCGGAATCAAATGCGGCTGAAATCCCCGATAGTCATAAGCCGGACCTTTGATGATCTTTCCGACATAGTTGTGTCCCAACTGCAGGAAGCGGGTCTGTGCGCCATCAAATCCTTTCTGATCATGAATCCCGGTTTTCCCGGGAGCAGCCGGAGGCCCGGTGCGCTGCCCTTCATAGTTCAGATAAAACATTCCCTGCTGAGAGATCCAGTGACCTTCGATGTCAGCAGACTGGGGAACGTCAGCTTTCTCCACTTCGGGATAATACTTCTTACGGTAGCTCTCATGCCAATGGACTTCCAGGTTGTCATACAACGCCTCATTCTCGCGCAGTACTTCAATCACCGTCTGGAGCCGTGCATCGCTCTCTGCAAATAATGGGGCATTTACAGAGATCAACAGACAAGAGAATACGAAACCGAGAAACGGGCTACCTGGAACGAGTCTGTTCCTTGCAAGTATCTGTCTCATGAAATGCCCTTTACATAAATACGTTTTGGAAGAAGAAACTTTATCAGTTCCAGTCCTGTCATCACTCATTCCTCGCTATAGTGCCCGTTCCCTCGAACACCTCCTTTTGATGATGAAGCATCCGGTAAAGTCGATAATAGCCCAGGCGGGCCATCCCCAGCATGAGCATCGCAAACGCCACCGGCATCAAGGCGATACAAACCAGTGGATCCCAGAAAAGTGCCACCTGCGAGATCAAAAACGTAATACCAGCCAACCCCCAGAACGGATACGCCATTCGCTTCTGCGATTCCAGATCTTCAATAGCCAGTATCTTCTGCAGACTCACCAGCTCTGTTTCTGAGAGGTGTACAGGTTCAGACATGGCAGATAATCTCCCTTCAATTTCATTTTCGTCTCAACTGAATTCTGCCTGGCGCAATTCACATAGCGATCACCACACACTCTGCTTTGTTGAGCCGAACGGAAAACTCTTTTGACTGTGCTTCTCCGAGATACTCTTCCGTGTAAGTGAAACGCTGAGAAAATTCTGGGCGTTAGAGTCAAAATCATATCAGGAACCATCTTCGATGAGGTTTTACCTGAATTGATGTTATGACGACTTACCTCCAACTCACTCCCCATTCCGAAACCGCAGCGAATACAAATCCGCATCCTTCAGCACAAACCGCAGGCGGATCGGCTTTCCAGCAAACTGGCTCACATCGCTCTTCCCTTTCCAGGTCATCACATGGTCCAGTTCGTCGCCGTAGAATTCTTCGCTTTCTTTCAGGCTGAAGCCGGGGAGCGGCTGGCCTTTCTCATCCAGCAGTTCACATTTCACGCTGCCGGCCGCTGAAGTGGCCAGATTCAGTTCCAGTTCGACCGGCGTTTTTTCTTTTCCCTGGGGACCATCGAAGGTAATCAGCCGTGTCGTCATCTCGCCGCCGGTAAACGGTGCGTTGATCGACACAAAACCGTCCTGACGCAGCGTGAACCGTCGCAGTCGGCAGGGACCGACGTAGTAGTTCTCAATCGCATACAGCGACAGTTCCGGCACGTGACCGGGCAGCGGGCTCGGCGTCGTGGTGATGCCCCAGGCAATGTGGTTATTCCGTTGCCACCAGCGTTCCCGGTTCTGCCCGGGACGGAGAAACGCTTCGTCCCAGCGGTTCCAGTGCATGCCGTCCCGGCTCGTCATCAGTACGCCGTCACTCACGCCGGAATGATTGTTTTTCGGATCCGGGTGCCAGGCCGCCTTGCGACTCGGCACGAACCGCTTGGGAAACGCCAGGAACAGATGCGGTGCCCGGGGATAGGCAATCGTCGCATTCGTATAGAGATGCTGCGGCGGAGAGTTTTTAATATCGATGAACTTCGGCGGCGTCCAGTTCACAAAATCATCCGAAGTGCAGGTCATAATCGCCCGCACCTTATTTGTGAAGCCGCGATGAAAATCGACATACTCCTGACGGTGCTCATCCCAGAACGCCAGGTTCTGTGAATCAAAGGCCCCCTTCGTAATCACCGGCTTGTCTTTCAGCAATTGCCAGTGAATCCCGTCAGCGGAGGCGAACGCATACAGGCCCCCCTTACCCCGTCCCAGGGACTTATACTTCTCATCGGCCTTGCACGTGGGATTCGTATCCAGGAACGGCGAGAAATTGTGCGCACCGATCCCCATCCAGACAATGTTATTCTGCTTCGAACCGTTGAATTCAAACAGCCCCAGGTCCGGCTTTCTCCAGTGAATCGCATCGTCGCTCTCGGCATAGCAGACGACCTCATGCGTGACCTTGCCTTTGCTCCAGTCGTGATGCGCGCCGCGATAATACATGCGGTACAGGTCGCCATCTTTCAAAATGCGGACATAATAGCTGATGTTCCCTTCCGCCGGGGCATCATAGGTGATCGCGATCTCCTGGGGTACCGGGTGATGCAGTTCCTGGCGGGCACCGTCGAGACTGCCGATCATCCAGTCGTCAATGAACAGTTCGCGCCGCGAACCAATGTGAGCCGGTTCTTCCGCAGAGAGAATACCGGACAGAAGCATAAGAAAACACAGGCACAGCAGGGACGCACGCACTCGCATGAGAGGCTCCTCGAGTCAGATCAGCGGTTAACAAATTTGAGTGAAGACCGTCGGTCTTCCCAATCAGGTTAACATCCCGATCCCGGAAGACCGGCTTTTCAACCCGCGTGCCACTGGTCAGTATACTGTCCTCTCATTTGAAAGCAAATGCGATCCCCGGAAAACCGAGCGACCCGTTATCAGTCACTTCCCCGTTTAATCGTCGCTGCTGTCAAAGTAGGCCGCCAGTTCTTCCTTAATGTTATTCCACTGTACCTGATCGCCACTCAGCGCCATCCATGCCTGTTTGGCTTTGCTCTCGGCCATACCCACCGCCTGCTCCATCTTAATCTTAGGCGGCATCGACAGTTCGCCATTGGTGACCACGGCATCGATCAGGAACGGGCCCGACGACTGTTTCGCCCTCTGAATCGCCGCTTCAATATCCCCGGCGTGTTCGACACGCACGCCCTCGGCCCCGCACCAGCGGGAATAATCGGCCAGGTCAGGCACATCGATCTCGAGCACATCTTTCTCGGGGACGATGCCGGCCACTTCCATCTCCAGCTTGACCAGATCCAGGCTCGAATTGTGCAGCACCAGCATTTTGATCGGCAATCCGCGATTCGCAATCGTCAGCCAGTCCTGCATCGCCATCGTGAATGCTCCGTCCCCCACCAGCGCCCAGACTTCCCGCTGCGGAAACAGCAACTGGGCTCCCAGTGCCGCGGGTAGACCGACGGCCATTGAACCATGGTTGAACGAACCAATCATCCGTCGATCTGAATGAAACGAGATGTACCGCGACGCCCAGACGGTAATCGTTCCCGTATCCACCACGAAGATCGCATCGTCACTCGCGTGTTCATTGATGAAGCGGGCAAAAATCTGCGGATGCAGCGGTTCATGATCGCGAGAGGGATCCGCAGCCTGTCGCATCTCCCGCCGCCAGTCTTCGAAGCTGCCTGTAATTTTATCATGAAATTCAGAAGCCCCCTGCGATTCGACCTGGGGCAAAAGTTGCTGCAAAGCCGCTTTGACATCTGCATGAATCCCCAGGTCCACCCCGACGCGATTGCCGATCCGAGGCAGGCTGCTGTCGATCTGCACCACGGTGCAGTCGTGCGGCAGATACTCGGTGTAAGGGAAGTCGGTCCCCAGCATCAACAGCAGGTCCGTATTCATCACCGCATGATATCCCGACGGATTTCCAATCAGTCCCGTCAGCCCCGCCACATGCGGGCAGTCATGGTCGAAGATATCACAGGCGCGTAACGAATGGGTAATCGGTGCCTGCAACTTGTCGGCCAGTGCAATCACTTCGTCCCGCGCCAGTCGACAACCTGCCCCCGCCAGAATGGAGATCCGCTTCCCCTGGTGCGTGCGAATCAGTTCCGCCAGTTGCTGCACCTGCGCATCATCGGGAACCAGCGCAGCCCGGGAACGGAACAGCGGCTGGAGATAGTCATCCCCCTCGCATGCCATCTCTGCGATATCGGCCGGCAGCTCGATCCGGCTCACCGAACCGTTACTGAGCGCCTCCCGGATCGCCCGCTGAATCAAGCGTGGTGCTTCCTCGGGAGAACGAATCACGGCCTGAAAATCACAGACATCGTCGTAAATTTTCGTCAGATCGACTTCCTGGTGAAATCCGGTGCCGATCTGCCCAACGGGCACCTGCCCCGTCACCGCCAGCACGGGACTGCGTTCCCGCTTTGCATTATACAGGCCGTTGATTAAATGCAGCGCACCAGGTCCCACGGTTCCCGCGCAGACTGCCAGGTTTCCACTCAACTCGGCCTGGGCAAACGCGGCATAACTCGCGTTCCCCTCGTGCCGGACACCGATCCATTCGACTTCATCGTGCTTGTGAATCGCCTGGGCAAACGCATTCAAGGCATCACCGATCACACCAAACACCTGGGTCACACCGGCTTCAACGAGAATCTCCAGCAACTGTTCTGAAACATTGCGAGACATCGGACTTCCTTTCTGGTTCGAATAACGATCGGCGCAGAAACCATGTCTGCCAGACATGACGTGAAGACCATCGTCGACAGTGCTTCCCGGTGTCCTGTACCGATGCGAATAGATTGAATCTCAGAATGGGGGAGTCGAGGATCCTAAATCAGATCCAGCTTCAAGATTAACATCTTGATTCCCCACTGACCAGTGTGTTTCCAGATTCATACACCTGTGATCCTCAAGCCTCTGGACTGAAGACACACCGAATTAAGCAGCTTGCTCTTCTCGCCGTCCTGATGAAATCGCGTATTTGACATTCCCTGCGATGTAGGAGCAGCACGGTTCCTGAAAAATTGACAGCAGGCGTGACGTTTCTGTTACAATCACTGCCTGAACATCAACCGTTCCTGATCTCTGAATAGGAGTCGTCGCCCATGTGTCGCTGGCTGGCTTATACCGGATCGCCTCTGCAACTGAGTGCCCTGCTCACCCGTCCCAATCATTCACTCATCGACCAGAGTCGGCACGCGACGCAAAACGTCGAAGCCCTCAACGGCGACGGCTTCGGGGTCGGCTGGTATGGCGACGATCCCACACCGGGGCTCTACCGCGATACTCATCCCGCCTGGAACGATGCTAACTTCCGCCACCTGGCCGACCACATCCGCTCGCGGCTCTTCCTGGCACACGTCCGCGCTTCGACCGGCACCGCCGTCCAGAATACGAACTCGCATCCTTTCAGCTTCGATAACTGGCTCTTTCAGCACAACGGTTCAATCCCCGCGTTCCGCTCTCTCAAGCGACAACTCCTGTTCGACGTCGACCCTGAACTGTTCCCATTCATTGAAGGTTCCACCGATTCCGAAACGCTGTTCTTCCTCGCGCTGACGTTCGGCCTGCGTGACGATCCTCCCGCCGCCCTGGCTCGTGCGATCGGTCATGTAGAACGGGTCCGCAAAGCCGCGGGGATCGAAGTTCCACTCTTCGTCAGTGCCTGCGCGACCAATGGAGAACAGCTCTGGGCGATCCGCTATTCCAGCAATCATCAGTCGCGCACGCTCTATCACAGTTCGCACCTGCATGCCCTGCACGAAATCGACGGAACTTACGCACCCCTGCCCGACGACGCCACCATCGTTGTTTCCGAACCTTTAGACGAACTGACCAGCCACTGGGAAGAGGTCCCCGAGTCGGCGCTGCTCACTGTCTCTGGGGGCTCCGCCACGGTAAGTTCGTTCTCACCCATGCTGCCGAATTGATGAACTTAACCGGCCATCTGTCCCGGAAGCACCCGCAGCAGATAGCCGGCCAGCAGGACGCCACGCCCCGTCCAGGCCAGCGTGCGGACCCAGTTGGTCGCCACCAGCAGTCGGATCTGGTGGCTGTCGTATCCCTGGATCAGCTTATGATGCCGGGGGACCTGCAACAGGGCGGTCGAGAACCAGACCACGAACAGCAGCCCGACTCCGCTCCAGGCCTCCAGCGGAGTGAAGCCTGCGGGTGCCCAGTAAACCAGGGCAATCGTGCTGAAGGCTTCAATCAACATCATCGGTCCCACCACCAGCGTGGTCCGCAGCTGATGCGCCGTCTGGAAGGTGATGAATTCATTGCGCCCCACCAGCGCAAACACCGGGTAATGGGCCACCTGCACGAACCAGATCAGGCCCACCATATAAAATGTTGATACCAGCTGCAGCAGAAACAGAATCTTCAACACGGTTTTTCTCCCTGGAACAATTGTAGACGCTTAACTTTAGTCTCAACCCGCAAGTTGCCGACCCCCGAAATCAGAATTTCCATGCAAAAAACAGCCTCCGCAGCCGGCGCATCCATGATCTTCTGTTCTTCGTTTGAGCTCCGCTCTTGTAATGCGGTTCAGCATTGTGCAGGATAAGTAACACCACAAAGCGATCTTGTGACCAGTCCTTATCATTTCTGGAGACTCAGAGATGCTTCAGCTGCTTCCAGAGAGATCCCGTTGCGTTTCCCGGCTTTGCTACCACATCTTCGCTCTATTACTGGCCAGTTTGAGCACCACCGGTCTCTTCGCCCAGGGCTTTGCGCCCTCAGAATCGGTGAAACAGATGACGGTCGCCTCAGAATTTGAAGTGGAACTGGTCGCCTCCGAACCACTAGTCAGACAGCCGGTCTCCATTGACTTCGACGACCGGGGCCGACTCTGGGTCATTCAGTATCTGCAGTACCCCAACCCCGCCGGTCTGAAGCGAGTCAAGGTCGATCAACACACCCGCTCTCAATACGACCGGGTTCCCGAGCCTCCGCCGCATGGTCCCCGGGGCGCCGACCGACTGACGATCCTGGAAGACACCGATCACGACGGACGCTTCGACCAGGCATACGACTTCGTGGACGGCTTGAATCTCGCCTCCGGTTTTGCTCTCGGGAATGGTGGCGTCTATGTTTTGCAGGCGCCCTACCTGCTCTTCTATCCGGACCGCAACCGGGATGACAAGCCTGATGGAAATCCCGATGTGCTGCTCAAAGGCTTCGGCATGGATGACGCGAGTGCCGTCGCGAATTCACTGACCTGGGGACCGGACGGCTGGCTCTACGGCTGCCAGGGGAGCACCGTCACCGCCCGGATTCGCGGCGTCAAATTCGTGCAGGCCATCTGGCGATATCACCCCCGCACGAAAGAATTTGAGCTCTTCGCCGAAGGGGGCGGCAACATGTGGGGGCTCGACTTCGACCGCCAGGGCAATCTACTGGCGAGTACCAATCTGGGCGGCTTCGTCCTGCTGCACATCGTCCAGGAAGGCTACTACTGGAAACAGTTCTCCAAGCACGGCCCGCTGCGGAATCCCTATACCTTCGGTTATTTCGATCATGCGCCCCACCAGAATTTCAAAGGGGGACACGTCACCGTGGGAGGCACCATCTACCAGGGGCTCCTGTTTCCCGAGGCACTGCGCGGCAAGTACATCAGCGGCAATCTGCTGGGCCATGAAATCCAGTATCACAACCTGATCCCCGGCGGCACCACATTTCGTACTGAGCACGGAGGCACGCTGGTCCAGGCCAACGACAGCTGGTTCGCCCCCACCGATCTGACCGTCGGCCCCGCGGGAGCGGTTTACTTCACGGACTGGCACGACAAACGCACTGCCCATCCCAATCCCGACGCTGACTGGGACCGCAGTAACGGACGCATCTACCGCCTTAAACCCCAAGGCAGAAAACTGGAACCGACACTCCAAGTCCATGATTTAAGCAGCGAGCGCCTGATCGAACTTTTACAACAGCCCAATGAATGGTACGTCCGCGCTGCCCGCCGTGAACTGATTAACCGCAAAGATCCCCAGGTTCCAGACACGCTCAAAAGACTTCTGACAGAAAAAAAGAGCGACCACCAGACACTGCAACTGCTCTGGACGCTCGCGTCACTCGACGAACTCGATGAAACAACCGTAGTGCAAATGCTTCAACATGCGAACCCCTCGGTCCGCAGTTGGACCATTCGGCTGCTGGGCGATCGACGCACCGTTTCTCCTGACATCGCCCAACGCTTAATTCAGCTCGCCCAAACCGACGCCAGTCCCCAGGTCCGTAGCCAGCTCGCTTCCACCGCCGCCCGGCTCCCCGCTGATCCTGCGCTGGCCATCACAGCGCACATTCTGAACCGGAACCTCGACCAGGCCGATCCCTTTATTCCGTTACAACTCTGGTGGGCCATTGAAAAACAGGCCCTCACCGCCATCGATGAAATCGAACAACGGTTCGTGACATCCGCAGCCTGGCAGCAGCCCTTTGTCAGTCAGGTCATTCAACCACGCATGATGAAACGCTACGCTGCCGCTGCCACACCGCGGACACTCCAGGTCTGTCAACGATTGCTGGCGGCCGCTCCAGAGTCACAACAGGCTGAACTGCTGCAGGACCTCGACGCCGGACTGGCACTCTCGGGACAGAGACAACTCAAACCAGACCAGGTGCCAGACGAACTCGCGGAGCAACTCGCCACGCAATGGCAGGCCCATCCCGAAGACCTCGTGCTCATGCAACTCAACGCCCGACTCGGCAATCCCGCCGTCCTGCAGCAGGCACTCGAAATTGTCGTCAATGAGGATCTGCCACTAGCCCAGCGCACCACAATGCTCAAGTTCCTGCAGCAGTTCGGCAACGAAACAGTCATCGCCCCCCTGCTACCACTGCTGCAGCCCGTTCAACCCGCAACACTCAGGCAGCAGGCCATGCTCGTTCTGTCCCGTTATGCCGATGACCGCATCAGCCAGGCGCTGCTCAAATCATATCCCGACTACGATGCTTCTTCACAAACCCAGGCCCGTCGCGTCCTCTTCACCCGCCAGCCCTGGGCACTTGCGTTTCTTAGACAGGTCGATGAGGGAAAGCTGCCGGCAGGCGATCTCGATCTGCAGGAACTGACAACACTCAACAGTCTGGGAAACAAAACCATCAGCGAACTGACCGCGAAGCACTGGGGCCAGATCAACCAGAGCGATTCACAGCACAAGATCACCGAGATCCGCCGCGTCCGTTTTCTGTTGAAACATCCGGGAAATGCCCAGCGCGGCAGCCAGCTGTTCCAGAAACAGTGCGGCACCTGTCATCAACTGCATGGCACTGGCAACAAGTTGGGCCCCGACCTCACCACCGCCAATCGGAGCGATTTAAATTACCTGCTGGAGAGCATCATTGATCCCAATCAATTCGTCCGCAAAGAGTATGTGGCCTCGATCGTCATTACCCGTGACGGACGTGTTGTCACCGGCATTATTAAATCGGACGAACCCGAGCAGATCCGCATCGCCAACAACAAAAACGAACTGACCACCATCCGACGGGACGACATCGAAGAGATCCACGATTCCCCCGTCTCACTGATGCCCGAAAAAATCCTCAAACAACTCAGCGAGCAGGAACTGCAGGATCTGTTCGCCTATCTGCAGGGACCGCCTCCGAAAAAACTCTGAAATCTCCGCGCACACGCATCGATAGATTTAAATATATTGAATCATCACCATGATTCTGTTATATTAAGATTCTTAATATATTGTGCCTGCCTTATGTGAAAATCAGTTTCCCCTGCGATTTTCACCGACACATTCGGAGCCCGCCACATGACTGCCAACCGACTCACGGATTGCATTGTACTGCTGGCGCTGAGCCTCTGTGGAACCGCTCCCCTCTCTGCAGCAGATTCCGTTGATTATCTCAAGCAGATCAAACCACTGCTCCGCACGAAATGTCAGTCTTGCCACGGTGCCTTAAAACAGAATTCCAGCTTTCGCGTCGACACAGTTGAGTTCCTCCGTAAAGGGGGCGACTCTGGTCCCGGCTTCGAACCAGGCAAGGCGGATGACAGTCTGCTGCTGGGTGTACTGACCGGTGACGCCGGCTTCAAGATGCCACCGGAAGGAGCAGGCAAACCGCTCACCCCGGATGAACTGGCCCTGTTCCGCCAGTGGATCAACGCCGGTGCCCCCGCACCGGATAATGAAGTTCCCGAACAGGACCCGCGGCAGTTCTGGTCTTATCAGACGCCGGTCAAACCAGAGGTCCCCAAGGTCAAGAACAAAGTCTGGGTGCGTAACGAAATCGACGCCTTCCTCGCCGCGGAGCACGAACAACACAATCTGGTCCCCCGTCCTCCCGCGGAACCGGCGGTCCTGATCCGACGTCTGTACCTCGACCTCACTGGTCTCCCCCCTACCACGGCAGAACTGGAAGCTTTCCTCGCCGATCCTTCCGAAGAAGCTTATGTCAAGACGGTCGACAAACTGCTCGCCAGCCCCCGCTACGGGGAACGCTGGGGACGGCACTGGATGGACGTCTGGCGGTACAGCGACTGGTACGGCTCCCGCGGAATCAACGAGATCCGTTACAGCCAGCGGCACATCTGGCGCTGGCGGGACTGGATCGTCGAATCGGTCAATGCTGACAAGCCCTACGACCGGATGATCGTCGAGATGCTGGCAGGCGATGAACTCGAACCGGACAATCCCGATGTCGTCCGGGCCACCGGCTTCCTGGGTCGCAACTGGTACAAGTTCGACCGCAACGTCTGGATGTTTGATACCGTCGAGCACACGTCCGTCGCCTTCCTGGGACTGACAATGAAATGCGCCCGCTGCCACGATCACAAATACGATCCGCTGGATCAGGTCGAATACTATCGCTTCCGCGCGTTCTTCGAGCCGCACAATGTCCGCACCGATACCCTCTCAGGCACGGTCGACAAAGAAAAAGATGCCACGCTGGGCATGGTCCTCAAAGACGGCCTCGCACGCGTGTTCGACAAGGAACTGGAACAGCCCACCTATCTCTTCCAGCGCGGCGACGATCGCCAGCCCGACAAAGAACATCCCCTCACCCCCGCGGTCCCGGTCAACCTCACCAAAGAACCGGTAACCATCAAGCCGGTCGATCTCCCCCTGGCCAGCTATTACCCGGCACTGCGGCCCGAAATCCTGCAAGAAAAAGTGCAGCAGGCCGAACAGGAAATCAAATCCGCAAAAGCAGCGCTGCACAAGTCCGACACCACCATCCAGCAGGTCGAGCAACAACTGGCCGACCTGCAACAGGGAACTGCGACAGAGACCGACGCGCGTCCCGCGATCATCAATGAACGTTTCCAGCAGCCAAACCCCGAACTCTGGCAAATCGTCTCGGGCAAATGGGAGTACATCGACGGCTGTCTGCGGCAGACGAATACCGGTGCCTTTCGGACCATGGTTTCCCAGATCGATCTGCCACTGAATTTCCAAGGGCGACTGCGTTACAAAACCCTGGAGCCGGGCCAGATCCATTCGGTCGGTCTCTTCTTTGATGCCGTCGACCTCCGCGATGCCCAGGCCATCTACACCGCGATCAGCAACAACAAACCGACCGTGCAGGCCTTCCACCGCACAGCAGGCCGCGAGTCATATCCCCGGGCCGGCATCTTCCCCTGTGAGATTGAACTCAACAAAGAGGTCGTCCTCGATTTTGTCGTGGAAGGACAGCAGCTCAACGTCTGGCTCGACGGCAAACTGAAACTGGCTTACACCATGCCCGTCCCCCGTCAGGCTGGTAAGTTCGCCCTCTGGAATCACTCAGCCAACTCAGAATTTTACGAGCTGCGCATCGAGCCACTGGCCCCCGGTTTTCAACTTGCCCAGTCCGTGAAAGAAGACCGGCGTTCCCCCTTCGCAGCCCCTTCGAAAGCCAATCTGCAGCAGGATCTCTCCCTCGCCCAGGCGGCACGCGAGATCGCCGAACTGAACGTGCAACTGCAGCAGGCCGAGCTGAAATCGCTCCAGGCACGCATCGCCGCCGAACAGGCCAAGGTCAAAGAAGCCACTGATTATGAACCGCTCGCCAAAACGGCCAGCCGCCTTGAACGGGAAGCCGCAGCCGTTCAGGCCTCTCTCACTGTCAAACAGGCGCAGCGGGATCTGGCAACTCTGCCCGCATCCACAGGAGACCAGCCCGACAAAAAACGGACCACGGCCGAACAGAAAGTCGCGGCTGCTGAGAAGAAACTGCAGGCGGCCCAGACAGCCGTCAAACAGGAAGACACGAAATACACGCCCCTGGGAGAAACATTCCCCCGCACCAGTACCGGCCGCCGCCTGGCTCTGGCCCGCTGGATTGCCGATGAGCAGAACCCGCGCACCGCACGGGTCGCCGTGAATCACATCTGGCTGCGTCATTTCAACCAGGCCCTGGTTCCCACCGTTGCCAACTTCGGACTCAACGGACGTCTGCCCACGCATCCCGAGCTGCTCGACTGGCTGGCGGTCACCTTTATGGAACAGGGCTGGCAGATGAAACCCCTGCATCGCCAGATCGTACTCTCCAGTGCCTACCGTATGAGTTCGGCTCCCGGAGAATCTGAATCGAACCGGGCCACCGATCCCAACAATCGTTATCTCTGGCGGATGAACTCCCGCCGCATGGAAGCGGAAATGGTTCGTGATTGCCTGCTCGCCACTGCGGGGACACTCGACGAAACCCGGGGCGGACCGGAACTCGATGAAAAGCAGGGAGAGACCATTCACCGCCGCAGTCTCTACTTCCGCAACACTCCCAACGAAAAAATGGAATTCCTGGAACTGTTCGATCTGGCCAACCCGAATGCCTGCTACGAACGGCTCGTCAGCGTCGTGCCACAGCAGGCACTCGCCCTGACCAACAGCTCCCTGTCACTCGATCAGGCCCGCCTGCTGGCAGAACAACTCGAGAAAACAACGAAAACCGATGCCGCGTTTATCCAGGCGGCCTTCAAACAGATTCTCTCCCGTCCCGCGACGGCCGCGGAGATCACTGCCTGCACGCAGTTTTTAGAACGACATACCAGCCTGCTCCAGCAACAGGGGCAGCAGCAGTTTCCCGGCGGAGGGACTTCAAAACGTCCACCCGCCGCCGATGCCCGACAACGGGCCCGTGAAAACCTGGTGCATGTCCTCTATAGCCATAACGATTTTGTCACCGTCCGTTAATCCCGAAACTCACAGCGAAACGAATCACATTCAGGACCTCAGCCATGTCTGACCAAACACCATCCAACTGGTTCAACTCCTGCGGCCGCGTCTCGCGCCGTTCGTTTCTGAACAACGCCAGCCTGGGGCTGACGGGCATTGCCCTGGCGGACATGCTGCAACGTGAAAGTTCGTCTGGTAACGCACTGCAGGCAGCGGAATCGGCGATCATCAACGGACAGCCGCACTTCGCCCCCAAAGCCAAATCGGTGATCTGGTATTTCATGCTGGGCGGCACGAGCCACATGGAGAGTTTTGATCCCAAGCCCGCCCTCAACAAGCATGCGGGCAAGACAATCGGCGATACCGAATATAACGACCTGGTCACCAACTCCCCCTACTATCGCAAAAACGTGCGCGACTTCGGCGGCAAGCCCCGCAAGCTGATGGCCCAGCTCTATCCACTGCAGGTCGGCTATCGCAAACGGGGCGAGAGCGGCATTGAAATCAGCGACTGGTGGGAGCATGTCGGAAGCTGTGCGGACGACCTGGCCGTCGTCCGCTCGATGTGGACCACCGACAACGACCACGCGGCTCAGCTCCAGTTTCACACGGGCCGCCACATCTTTGACGGCTTCTACCCTTCCATCGGCTCGTGGGTGCACTACGGCCTGGGATCGCTGAATGACAACCTGCCCCAGTTCGTGGTCATGGGCACGCCTCCCGGCGACTGTTGCGGCGGCACCGGCGCCCATGATGGCAGCTACCTGGGACCGGAACATTCCGGTGTGAAAATGTCCGTCAACCCGAGCAATCCGCTCCCCTTCGGCACCCCGGGCAGCAGAGTCTCCCGCGAAGAACGCCGCGGTCAGCTGGAACTCTTAAGCGAACTGAACACGCTCGCCGGCGCCGCTTATCCCGACGATGCCGAAATGCGAGCCCGCATCAAATCCTACGAACTCGCATTCCGCATGCAGATGGCCGTCCCCGAAGTCGTCAACATCAGCGAGGAAACCCCCGCCACACAGAATCTTTACGGTCTGGATAATAAAGAAACCCAACGCGTCGGCCAGCAGTCCCTGATTGCCCGCCGACTGGTGGAACGGGGCGTTCGCTTTGTGCAGATCTACGACGGCGGCTGGGACGCACATTCCAAACTGAAGCAGAACCACAGCCAGCGAATCGGCCAGGTCGACAAACCGATCGCCGGCCTGCTCAAAGACCTCAAACAGCGGGGTCTGCTCGATGAAACCCTGGTCGTCTGGGCCACCGAGTTCGGTCGCACCCCCGGCTCCGAACGCTCGGACGGACGCGACCATCATCCCTACGGCTTCTCCATCTGGATGGCCGGCGGCGGCATTAAGAAAGGTGTCACACACGGCGCCACCGACGAAATCGGCTTCCACGCGGTCGAACACCGACACTACGTCACCGACCTGCACGCCACCATCCTGCATCAGCTGGGACTCAATCACCACAGCCTCGAAGTCCCCGGCCACAAACGCCTCGAAATCGACTTCGGCGAGCCGATCAAAGAGATCATCGCTTAAGCGAAACCAGAATACATATTGTTCCTGCCCGAATTTTTATAGATAGCTCCGCGTCTACCATGTTAGAAACCAACCTGCGACAATCTGCCAGCAGACTCCTGATCAGCGGAACCGTCCTGCTCTGGCTGGCGTGCGTCCCGCTGAATGCCAGCGCCGCGTCCCCCGACCTGGAAAGCATCTTTCCCCTCAGTTGCCCCGTCGGTGCCACCACGGACGTCAAGCTGAAGGGCAAGCAGCTCACAGACATTCGACTCGCCCAACTGACTGCCCCCGGCGTCTCAATCAAAGTCATTAACGACCAGAGCCTGCAGATCTCTGTTCCCGCAGAAACCCCGCCCGGCGATTACGACCTGCGCGTCTTGACCGGCCAGGGCCTGAGCCAGCCTCACGTCGTGCAGCTCACCGCCTGGCCCACAACCACCGCAGACGAACAGGCCGACACCCCGGATTCTGCTGAGACGTTAAAATTACCCGGGGGAGTCGACGCTCGTTTCGATCACACCGGAGACATCGACTGGTACACCTTCCCCGGCACCGCAGAACAGACCGTGACGATTCGCTGCCGTTCCCGATCGCTGGGAGGCTCAGCCGAACCGCTGTTCACACTCAGTGCTCCCAGTGGAGAAGAGATCGCGTTCGCTTCCGCAGCAGAACTGGAACCAGCCCTGCATCTGAAACTCCCTGAGACAGGCACCTACCGCATCAAGGTCTTCGAACGCGCCTACCGCAGCGATGCGAACAGTGCCTACCATCTTTCAGTCAATACCGGACCACGCCTGCTGGCCGCATTTCCCGCACTGATCCCCGCCAGCAAACCAAGCCAGCTCCGCATTCAGGGACTCGACCTGCCCGGCGTAGCAGAGGATTCCACACAACTCCTGCAACAGAAAACCATCACCGTCGATCCGGCTAGTGCCCCTGAGTTTTCACAGTCAGGTCACTACGCTGCCACAAGTCCCCTCTCGCAGGGCCTGTGGTTACAACTTCCCCACACAGCAGGATCCGTGCGGCTGATGACGACTGACACGCCGATCATCGTCGATCAGGATCCGGAGAATCACTCGCAAATAACGGCGCAAGAGATCAAGATCCCCTGTGATATCGCCGGCCAGTTTCCCCAACCGCGCGATCTGGACTGGTACCGTTTCACCGCTGAGAAGGGACAACAGTTGAGTCTCGCCGCCTTCGGCGAACGGCTGGGACAACGCATGGATCTCGAACTCTCCCTCTTTGATGACAAGGGCAAGCTGCTCCTGAATCTCTCAGATCAGAAACAGGCGAAAGGTGATGCCACCCCCGTCTCGGCAGCCTCTCTGGATCCGGAAGGAACGTGGAAGGCTCCCCAGTCGGGCACGTTCTATCTGCTGGTACGTGATCTGTATGGCGTGAGCCTGGGCGGCTTTGAGCGACAGTACCGGGTGCGTATTACAAAAAGAACGCCGGACTTTCGCGTCTTCGCTTACCCGAGTGAGTTGGAGCGGAAACACGGATTCACGTTGCATCCGGGGGGACACACGCACGTCGCGCTCTACGTTGACCGACAGCATGGGTTTGACAAACCCGTCCGCATTCACGCCGTCGATCTCCCCAAGGGGCTGACTGCCGACGATGTCATCATCCCCAGACACCAGTCAGCAGCAGTGCTTTCGATTCAGACGGACCGCAGCCTGACACCAGATATTCTTGATCTCAACCTGCAGGCAACGTCCGAAGATCAGCAGCTCATCCGTGAAGTTCAGCCTCTGACTGTCACTGATGCCGGCACCTTCACACACGTCAAAACGCTCGCAGCAGGCATCGCTGAACCAGCCCCTGTTGTGTTGACGATCGCACCACCACAACAACCGCTGACCGTGGGTGGTAAACTGGAACTGGCAGTAAAGCTGGAAACCGGTGAATCATCGATTTCATCGCCCATCGAATTGAAGTGGCATACAGCAATGGTCGATGCCAAAAACAAGAGTGTCCCCTTATTCAAGCCCACGAAATCGATCCCCCCCACTCAAACCAAGAGTAAACTGACAGCCAGCCTGTCAGATAAACTGCAGCCGGGAGAGTATCTCCTCTGGTTGTCTGCCACCACCAAAGTTGAGTCCTCACCTGCCGGTGGTCAGAAACAGAAAAAAGCAAAACCGGTTCCCGTCTCGATGGTGACCAACGTCATCACGCTCAAAGTAGCACCAGAACAGAACCCAAAAAAACCAAAGCAGAAATAGTCATCCGACTTGTAGACACAGTCCTGCCGATCGGCATTTTCCTGTGACACTCGATGAATTAGAATCTGAGATGCGATGAACATATTCAAAGCGAATATAACCGGAACCAGAATCGTCAGTAGCCTGGGTGTGATCCTGCTCACGATCTGTTGCTGCAGGCCGACGCTGTTGTCTGCGGAAACGGAATTCAAACCGGTCAAAATCCCCCCTGCAGCCACCGTCCAAATGAAAGTCTGGCCGGAACGCATCCACCTGCGGGGACGCGACAGTCGTCAGCAACTGCTGGTCACAGGCATCACCGCAGCAGAGACCACACACGACCTGACCCGCGCGGTCCGCTTCCATTTCAAAGATCCTCAGCTGGCGTCCATCGATGCCGCCGGGGTCCTCACACCACGGGCTGCCGGGAAAACGGAACTCCAGATTAAATGGGGTTCTCACACAAAATCTATCCCCGTCGAGATTGAACAGGGGGAAACCTATCTGCCCCTCGATTTCACCAACGACATCGCGCCTATCCTGACCCGCCAGGGTTGTAATGGCGGCGGCTGTCACGGCAAATCAGGCGGACGCGGTGGATTCCAGCTCTCGCTATTTGGATTCCAGCCTGAACAGGATTACGAATGGGTCACCCGCGATATCCGTGGTCGGCGGATCTTTCCCGCTTCCCCTGAAGATTCACTGCTGCTCCGCAAAGCCACGATGAAAATCCCGCACGGCGGTGGTAAGCGACTCGAAGAAAGCAGCCCGGAATATGCCCGCCTGGTCCGTTGGATTGAAGCTAATACGCCGCACGGTCCGGCAGACGCCCCCGAACTGGTCAAGCTGACCGTAGAACCCGAGTTCGAATCGCTGGGACACAATGAACAGCAACAACTGACCGGCACCGCACATTATTCGGATGGCTCCACCCGTGACGTGACGCCGCTGGTGGAATTCCGCTCCAACGATACGTCCGTCGGTACCGTCGATGAACAGGGCCTGGTCACCTCGCTGGAACGGACCGGCGAAACATCAGTACTGGCACTCTACCAGGGTGAGGTCTCCGTCGCGAAAATTCTGGTCCCCTCGACTGAGAAACCAGACTCCTGGCCCGACTTTCCGATAGCGAACTTCATTGACGAACATATCCAGCGTAAGCTCAAAGTGCTGCAGGTGCCCCCTTCCCCGCTGACCGATGACGCCACATTCATCCGCAGGGCTTCACTGCAGATCGCTGGACGAATCCCGACAACCGATGAGGTCGAGTCCTATGCGAACAGTACTGATCCCGACAAACGCAACAAGCTGATCGCGCGACTGGTCCGCTCCGGGGACTACGCCGATCACTTCGCGCAGAAATGGTCCGACCTGCTGCGGAACAAACTCCGGGGCCAGAAACCGCGTCAACCCGGGACAATCGCCTTTCACCGCTGGCTCCGAAACAACATCGCTACCAACGTCCCTTACGATGAAATGGTGCGAGGCGTATTGACGGCGACCGGGGATGTTTCGGTCAATCCTCCAGCCCAGTGGTATGCGGAAGTCCGTTACCTCGACCGATACGTGGATGACATGGCCCAGGTCTTTCTCGGTCTGCGGATCGGATGTGCCCGCTGTCACCATCATCCGTTCGAGAAATATAGTCAGCAGGATTACTACGGGTTGGCCGCTTTCTTCAGCCGGGTCAATCGGACCGGAGGCACAGGCGTCGCCGAGCGACGGGCCAACGAAATGATCTCTGTCAAACAAACCGGGCAGGTCAAACATCCTGTTACCGGAGAAGTCGTCCCGCCCCATGGACTGGGAGGACCGGATCTGGAGATCCCGCCTTTCGAAGACCCCCGGCACTACCTGGTTGACTGGATGACCCAACCAGATAACCCCTACTTTGCCCGGGCTTTCGTGAACCGGATGTGGGCCCATTTCTTCGGTCGCGGCCTGGTGCATCCCCTGGATGACCTGCGAGTCACCAATCCCGCCGCCAACGAGCCGCTGCTGGCAGAACTGGCGGAGGAATTCACTCGTTCCGGCTATGACATGCGACATATCGTGGAGCTGATCTGCACGAGCAGCACCTACCAGTTGAGCTCACAGGCCAACGAGATCAACCTGGAAGAAACGCAGAACTACGCCCGCTTTTACCCACAGCGAATCTCGGCTGAGGTCCTGCTGGACGCGATTGATGATGTCACCGATTCGCCCACACGGTTCAGCGGTCTCCCCAAAACCACGCGAGCCCTGCAACTGCCCGATGAAGATTACTCCAATCAGTTCCTGACACTCTTTGGACGCCCCAAACGCGAGAGTGCCTGCGAATGCGAACGGGTTTCGGAACCGAGCCTCTCGCAATCCTTGTTTGTGATGAATAATAGTTTTGTACTCTCCAAAGCGACGGGCCCCTACGCGGTCGACCTGGCGAAAGACAAACGCGAGGCAGAACGCAAAGTCCGGGCACTGTTCCTGAAAACCCTCTCCCGCGAACCGACGCCACAGGAAATGCAAAATGCACTGAATTATATCGCCAGCGAAAAAGATCAGAAAACCGCCTTCGGCAACCTGATCTGGACGCTGGTCAACACCAAAGAATTTCTGTTTGTCCATTGAATCAACAGTCAACACAACACACTTCAATTTGAACTGTGGATAGAACCATGAACAGCAAACCGATGCAGCCTTGTCCCGGCCCTGTGGGTCGGCGGGAATTTCTGAAAATTGGCGGACTCGGTCTGGGCGCGCTCTCCGGCGGTCTGGATCCCAACCTGACACGCCTGCTGGCGGGAGAACAGAGTCCAGCCGGGCTCAACAAGGATTTTTCCGTCATCCTGCTCTGGGCCAACGGCGGTCCCAGCCATATCGATACGTTCGACATGAAACCGCTGGCCCCCTCAGAATACCGGGGCGAATTCAGTCCGATTAAAACCAACGTCCCCGGGATGGAGATCTGTCAGTTGCTGCCGAACCTGGCCCAAATGGCAGATAAGTTTTCGATTGTCCGCAGCCTGCACCACAACCGGAATGAACACTCGGGTGGCACCTGTCGGTTTCTCTCGGGCTATACACCGACCGCGGCCAATCCCGGTGATGCGGAGTACCCCGAGATGGGATCAGTCGTCGCCAGCCAGCTCGAACATCAGGTCCGCGACATCCCCCTGTTTATCGCCAACACCAAATTCTACGGCGGGGGACCGGCTTACCTGGGACCGGCTTACAGTCCGTTCATGTTCAGCGGTGATCCCAACAGTTCAAAATTTTCGGTCGACAATCTTTCCGTCAACGATTCTGCCGCAGCAGCTCTCAAAAAACGTAATCAGCTGCTGAGCCAGTTCGATACATTCCGGCGGGAACTGGATAAGAGCGGTTCGATGTCCGCGCTGGACAAGTTCAACAATCGGGCACTGGCCATGCTGACAAGTGACCGGACCAGCAAAGCCTTCGACCTCTCGGCTGAACCGGAGGCACTCCGCGACGAATACGGGCGGACCACCTGGGGACAGGGCTTACTGCTGGCCCGTCGGCTGGTGGAATCGGGCGTCAGACTGGTTCAGTTGCAGGCCAGCTTCCGACTCTCCAAGAAAGCGGGCCGCACCAGCAACTGGGATGACCATTCGGTCAACGCCGACATCTTCCAGGCATACCGGGAACGCATGCCCGTGTTCGACCAGGCGGTACCCGCCCTGATCAATGACCTGCAGCGCCGGGGACTGGATCAGAATGTCCTGTTCATCTTCTGTGGTGAATTTGGCCGCACCCCGCTGGTCCGAAATCAGGACAAAAGCAAACGTCCCGGCCGCGACCACTGGTGCCGGGCTATGAGTATCTTCCTGGCCGGGGGAGGACTCAAAATGGGCCAGGCGATCGGTGCGACCAATGCCAAAGGGGAACATCCCGTCGATCGCGTCATGAACAGTAATGATCTACTGGCAACGATTTATCAGAAGTTCGGCATCGATACGCACCAGGCCTACTACGACAATACCGGTCGTCCCATCCCGATCCTGACCGACGGTAAACCGATTCCTGAGCTGCTGTAAAGCGCCTTAATCACTCCGTAGCCTATACGCGAAGCCTCTTCCAGATTCCCGGGATAATTGTGAGATTGTCCACGCATCTCCTCTGAATCCCTGACCACAACAGGAGAAATCCTGATGAACAGGTCTCTGCTGCGCGTTCTACTCCCTGCCCGGCTACAACACAAGCTCTAAACCTCTTGAATAGTCCAGTTTTCGCAATTCCTAAATTATCTAAAATTTAACTGGATAAAGACTTCATCTACTGGTATCGTCGTTTACACACCTGAACTGCGTACACATTTTTGAAGGTTACAATTGTTTCCTTCTCCTCATTTCACCCGCCATTCCGTGTTCTTACATACGACATTTTGAAAATCTAATACTGACCATACAAACAATAACCAGACTGCAAAGGGCCACCAGCTGATGTTACTCACAAACTGGTTACAGTCTTTCGTTCACCGTTATACACCCAATCGCACATCTCAACGGTCGAAACGTCTTCGCCGTCGCCCTGAATCGCAGCGAATCAGGCATCTCAAATCCAGGTCAGTTAAATCGATCGAGCAACTCGAGGATCGAACGCTGCTGACATCGTTGCTCACGATCGACGATGTTTCGATTGTCGAAGGAGACAGTGGCACTTCCACGGCCTCCATCACCGTCACTCGTACTGGAAGCAGCGCAGGGGATCTCAATCATATAGCCCTCGTCAGTTTCACAACGCAAGACGGGACTGCCTCTGCCGCAGAGGGAGACTATATCGCCAGCAGCGGAACGCTGGCATTTACGGCGGATCCAACAGAACTGACACAGACACAGGTCATTACCGTTCAGATCAACGGCGATACGCTGACGGAAACAGATGAAACCTTCCAGCTCTTATTGACGGGCAGCAGTTCTACATTATCGACTATCGCAGATGACAGTGGACTGATCACAATCTCCAACAATGATTCCACATCTCTCAGCATGAGCGACGCATCCGCACCCGAAAATGAGACATTGACCTTCAATGTCTCCCTGAGCGAAGTCGCCGACGCGGACATCACCTTTCGCGTCAATACCCAGACTGGTACCGCAGACCACAGTGACTACACGTTTCTGAGCGATCAGCTGGTAACGATCAAAGCCGGAGATTTATCGACAGACATCACGGTCTACGTGCATGACGATGAAACTCAGGAAAATGACGAAACGTTCTCTGTTATTATCAGCGATCCGCAGCTGGTAGGAGTGGCACTGCCCGGCGCAGTAACTATTTCCGATGATACGGCAACAGGAACCATCGTAAATGATGATGCGGTGCCTGGATCGGTATTCAATATACAAAATATAATCGTTACCGAAAAAGACAGTGGTGTAGCAAATCTGGCAGTCAGAATCACCCGCACGGGAGGTAGTGCGGGTGATTTAAATTTTGATTCTTCGGTCGATTTTACGACTGTGGACGGAACTGCCATCGCAGGTGAAGACTATTCAGCAGAGACCTACACTGTAAATTTTTCAGCAAGTGCGACGGGCACCAGCCAGACTCAGACAGTCTATGTTCCCCTCTACGGCGATACCTACAAAGAACAGACTGAAACTTTCTTCGGACGACTGAGCAACCCGACTGGTGGCAGTATTCTCAAAGGAAATGTCTCTACGCTGGATGGCATTATTTACCTGGAAAACAATGACACTGAATTTGCATTCCAGGAGATTCACTATGCCGACCCGATCTATGCAAACCATACGTTTGACTATTTCGGTGACAGTATCGCCATCGATGGAGATGTGATGGTCGTAGGTGCTCGCTGGAATTCAGCTATCGGCAATCAGGAGGGAGCAGCCTATGTCTATGTCAGAAACGACCAGGGAACTCCTGGTGATGAATCAGATGACATCTGGGAATTTGAAACCACCTTATCGTCCGGGCTTCCCGCAGTAACCGGATCCCATCATTCAGCGGAATTCGGCGCTTCAGTTGCCATTGATGGTGACACCATAGTGGTCGGGGCAGAGTATGCTCTGGTGAATTCATCCAGTAAAGGACTCGTTTTTGTTTATACAAAAACAGGCAGTGACTGGAAAACACAACCCCCGCAGGTTGATATTTTAGATGTGTCCAGCACCTACAGTACTCAATACTTTGGTTCCGCTGTGGCCATTCATGAGAATACGATTGTCGCTGGTGCCCGGGGAGACCGCACATCCACTACGCTAGGTGGTGCAGCTTATGTATTTGAAAATAATGGAGCAGGCTGGTCTTCAGCAGACCTCAGACAGTTACTGCCATCAGATCCCGTTATCAGTGGTTACTTTGGTTCTGCCGTTGCCATTCAGGATGAGATCATTGTCGTAGGCTCCCCCAATGATGACGATTCCGGATACAACAGCGGTTCCGCCTATGTCTATACCAGGAATGGCGCAGACTGGATTACCAATCCTCCGATCGAAGCAAAATTAACCGCCTCGGATGGAAATGTAAATGATCTGTACGGATCAAGTGTTGCCACCAATGGTATCGATGTCGCCATCGGAGCCATCTACACCGATGACCAGGGAAACAATTCTGGTTCAGTCTACCTCTATACCAGAAACGGGGTGGACTGGACGACAACGCCCCCCGACGAGTTAGAGTTCACCGGTGAGTCATCCAGCAGCTTATTTGGCACCTCCGTGGCTATGACTCAGGATCGTCTTGTGGTCGGGGCGGGACGAGTCAGTTATGGGGGCAAAGTCCATGTCTATCTCAAAAATGGCGCGGACTGGGATATCAACACGGTAACAGAATCGGTATTACAGAGCCCCCCCTTTGAAGCCCAAAGATTAGGATATTCTGTCGCAATCTCGGGAAATACGATTGCAGCTGGTGCTCCCGATACGACATCCGATGGTGAAAACAGTGGCGCGGCTTACGTTTTTCATGCCACAACTTCCACCAGTTGGGTCCAGACAGACGCCGTAGGCCCCACTTCCCCCCTGACAGCCAACAATGCTGGAGATGAGTTTGGACAGAATATTGTTATCAATGATGATTATATGCTGATCGTCGCCCCGGGTACTGACTCCAGCCTCTCCCCGGGAGGAGTGGTCTACCTGTATGTCCGGGACCACTCCGGTACTCCGAACGATGACAGCGATGACGCCTGGGACTATCTGACTTCTTTCACTGCCCCTGATCCGACACAAACCCTGAGCTTTGGGGACAGCGTCGCCGTCAACGGGGATGTGATTGCAATTAGTGCTACACTTAGAACCGGGACTTCGGAAGTCTACCTCTACGAAAAAAATGGTTCCGACTGGACGACGCTCGCTCCAGTAATCACTCCTCTGCTTGCAGGAGCTTCACGTACACTGACAGGGAAATCATCGGTCGCCATTGATGGTGACACGATCGTGGTTGGAAATGCAAACGCGACCGGAAATGCCCCTGACTCCGGCGCCGTATATATCTATCTGAAAAACGGGGCTAACTGGTCATCATTAACTCCCACCGAAAGTATTCTGGTTTCCTCCGATGGAAATACAGGCGATCAATTCGGGGTCTCGGTAGCCATTGATGCAGACAAAATGATCGTCGGTGCCTCTGGGGATGATGGTCGAGGTTCAGCATATCTGTATCAGCTGGGAGAGACCGGCTGGGATTCTGCATCTGAAACGAAGCTGGTCAGCTATGACATACGCCCATTAGACAATTTTGGTTCAGTGGTTACCATCGAGGGAAACATCGTTATTATTTCGGCCCCTGAGGCTGATGGGGCCTCAAGTATCAGCGGTGCTGTTTACCTGTATGATGGGAGCGCTGGCTGGGATCAGCCTGAAGTAACCCGGTTTGCTGCGCCAGAAGGAGTGACAGATTACAGCTATGCTCATTTTGGGAGAAGTGTCAGCCTGGACGGGCAAACCCTGACCATAGGCGCTACAAACGGCAAGGCCTACATCTATGATGGATCTTCCGGATGGAGTAACCTGAATGGGACAAAGCTGACGTACTCGATTTCCCAGCCATTGTACAATCAGGGATTTGGCTCCAGAGTTGCCTTTCAGGGAAACAGTTTCGTTGCAGGGGTTCTGTTTAATGAATTTATGACGATCAGCTCAGTTTACAGCTACAATCAGCAGACCCCCACGTTCAGCATTGATGATGCCAGCATTACTGAAAATGATAACGGCACTCAGACTTTGAATCTCACGGTTTCCGTCACCGACATTCCGGACGGACTGTACAACCAGCCGATCTCGGTTGATTTCAGCACGGTAGACGGTTCCGCGACTGCAGCAGACAATGATTATCAGCCTTTGACAGGCACGCTGTATTTCGATGAAGACTCCCCCCTGGCCACCCAGTCGCAGACGATCTCAATTCTGATCAACGGAGACACCAAAGTCGAACTGGCGGAAACGTTCGCTGTGACGCTGTCAAATCCCTCGGTCGCCTCAGATCTCTCTCAGGGAACCGCAACTGTCACGATCAACGATAACGACACCGTCAACCTTTCGATCTCAGATGTCGTTGTCAATGAAGCCGATGGCACTGCCACGGTCACAGTCACTCTCGATCAACCAGTCCCGGGAAATCTGACCATCGACTATGCCACCAGTCAGGGAACGGCCATCGCCGGTACCGACTATTCCGCCACCAGCGGCACTTTGAGTTTTTCTGCAGGCCAGCAGTCTCAGACCATCACGGTTAATATTATTGAGGACACGCTGGCTGAGCTGGAGGACTCATTTGATATCATTCTCAGCAACCTGCAAAGCACCGGTTTTAATGCGAATCTGCTGGACAACACAGGTACGGTCACGATCCAGGATAACGATCGACTCTACAACTTCGAGTTCAAGTCGAAATTCCAGGCGCAAGGCACCATCTCCGATGGAGATCACCTGGGAAATGATATGGCCATCGACGGTGACACGATGATTGTCGGTGCCCCTTTCTGGGAAGATGTCACCAACCAGGGCGCCGCCTTCATCTATGTCCGCAATCGGCAGGGAACCCACGACGACCTGTCTGACGACACCTGGGATTACCAGGCTACCCTGCTCGCTCCCGACCCCGCTTTTCTTGATCGTTTTGGTTTTACCGTGGCGATCAGCGGCGACACGGCCGTAGTAGGAGCAATTTCAGGAGATGACGGCGTCAATGGCAGCGGTTCCGTCTATGTCTTCACTCGTTCGGGTACGAACTGGACCCTGCAGCAGGAATTGACGGCCTCCGATGCCGTTTCCAATGATTCCTTTGGTGAAAAACTGGCAATTGACGGAGACACCATTGTTGTGGGAACCGTACGCAACAATTCCTACACTGGCGCCGCCTATGTCTTCCAGCGTGACAACGGAGTCTGGTCGGAAGTCACCAAACTGACGGCCTCCGATGCCGTCGCGGGTCAGCAGTTTGGTAATGCCATCGATATTGAAGGATCCACTCTCGTCATTGGTGCCTATCGGGACTCGGAATACCTCTCTCAGAGTGGTGCGGTCTACATCTTCCAGAAGTTTGGCGGAAACTGGGTCGAGACCCAGAAGCTGAAAAGCTCTCAAATCGTCCCCAATGGATTTTTTGGCAGTTCATTATCGCTCGAAGGTGAGAACCTCGTGGTCGGTAACCCCGCCGCATTCGTGACGGCTGCTTCCAGAGGAAAGGTATACCTGTATACCCTGGATATAGACACCGGAATCTGGAGCGAAACACAGACCTTGACTCCAGACGATGGCAATGAGAATGCTTACTTTGGATACCGGGTAGAAATCAAAAATAACCTGCTCGTGATCAGCTCACTGCGAGATCTCGACACCGCTACCAACAACGGTAAAGTTTATACGTTTGTGAAACAGGGAGCCACCTGGGTTCAGTCCCAGAAATTCATCTCCCCGGATGCTGCCGACGATGATTATTTTGGAAAGGCCTTCGCCGTCACAGATGGTGCCTTGCTCGTCAGCGCCTATTATGATGATGAAGGGGCAGATAATACCGGATCCATCTATTATTATGCTCCCCAGGCCCCCGCCATCACTGTCAGTGATGCTGTCATTACGGAAGGCGATAACGGTTCGCGTTTTGTTTCACTTGAAGTCACCCGGACCGCTGTCACTGTCGGAGACCTGCTGCTCCCGGCAACGGTGGACTTTACCACGACCGATGGAACCGCAACCGCAGCCGAAGGCGATTACCTGGCCAGTTCCGGCACTCTTACCTTCAATGGGGACCCCACGGTTCTCTCACAGACAAAAATCATCACTATCGAAATTCCGGGCGACAGACTGGTCGAGCTCGATGCAGAATTTTCTGTCACTCTTTCCAACCTCACCGGTTACGGTCGCCTTGATGACGATACTGCGCAGATCACAATTGAGGACAATGATCAGGCCACAATCTCAATCAATGATGTCATCGTTAATGAAGCGGCGGGAAAAGCGCGTCTGACGGTGGTTCTCGATGCGCCTGTCAGCACAACCGTCACCCTCGATTACACCACCGTTGACCAGAGTGCCACCGCGACGAACGATTATCTCAGCCAGACCGGCAGTCTGACCTTCAACCCGGGTGAGCTGTCACAAATCATCGAAATTGACCTGGTCGACAGCATCCCGGTAGAGCTGCCGGAAACGTTCCTCGTCCAGTTAAGTAATCTGCAGGCGGGTGGACTCGATGTTTTCCTGCCAGACGATCTGGCTACGGTCACCATCAAAGATGACGATATCGGAGACTATGAACTGAAATCCCAAATCTATTCCATCGGATCACGACATCCTGATGACCATTTTGGTTTCAGTCTCGCCGTTGATGGTGACACGCTGATTTCCAGTGCACCGGGCTGGGATGCGACCTATTCAGACCAGGGAGGCGCTTTCATCTATGTCAGAAATGATCAGGGGACTCCCGAGTACACGGGCGATGACACCTGGGAGTATCAGGCGACTTTACTCGCACCGGATGCCGACAATGACACTTCAGACCGCTTTGGACACGTGGTGGCCATCAGTGGTGATACCGCAGTAGTAGCAGCCCTCTATGGCGATGAAACCGCAGAGAACGCAGGCTCCGTTTTCGTATTCACCCGCTCGAATGGAATCTGGTCATTCCAGCAGGAACTGCATGTAGCAGACACGATTAGCAATGGATTTTTCGGCGATGTCGTTGCCATCGAGAACGATACCTTAGTGGTGGGCGCCAGATCCACCGATGTTTATACCGGCTCTGCATACGTCTTCAAACGTGAAAACAACGTCTGGACGCAAACCGCAAAACTGGAAGCAGACGACGCCGCTCCACTCGCCAACTTCGGCAGTTCGGTCGATATTGAAAATTCGACAATTGTCATTGGTGCCCGTTTAGACTCGGAGACGGAATACCGCAGTGGTGCCGTTTATATTTTCAAAGAACAGGATGGAAACTGGACACAGACTCAGAAACTGAAAGACTCTACTCCTGTCGAATTGGGAACCTTTGGTACCTCGGTCAGTCTGGAAGGAGATCTGCTGCTGGTTGGTGCGATCTCCATCCCGGGCCAGCCGGCAAGTGCCGGTAAGGCCATTCTATTTCAACTCGATCACAACAGCGGTTTATGGAATCCGATCCAGACTTTGACGGCTTCTGACGCCGCCGCGGATTCATTATTCGGCGTGAGTGTAAAAATCCAGGATCACCAGATCTTTATCAGTAGCTCCAGCGATCCGACCGGAGTCTCCTACAATGGAGCCGTCTACCTGTTCCAACAAGAGAATCAGACCTGGGTTGAACAACAGAAATTCAGTGATCCGTCTCCCACGACCGGAATCAATTTTGGTCGTAACCTCGCCGTCTCGAATGACACAATCTTGATTGCAGCCAAGTATGACGATGATTATTCGCCCAATGCAGGTTCGATCTATGTCTATGGGTTGCCCCAGAATCCGACCATTTCCATTGAGGACGCCAGCGTCACTGAAACGGACAATGGTTCCCACATGGTCACTCTCAGTGTGACCCGCACAGCCACGAAACCAGGTGACCTGATCTATGGTGCGACCGTTGACTTCCTCACAATCGATGGCCTCGCAACTATCGCGGGAGGGGATTACGAAAACACCACCGGCACGATCACCTTTACAAGCGAACCGACAGCAACCAGCCAGACACAGACCATTTCCATCCGCGTCTTTGGTGATTTACTTGTCGAAGCAGACGAAACCTTCGGAATCGAGTTGTTCAATGTCACGGGACACGCCCGGATCTCTGATGCAGAAGCGACCATCACCATTCAGGATGACGATCAGGCTGCGCTGACCATTGACGACATTTCCATTAATGAAAACGCCGGAACCGCAACGCTGACGGTCTCGCTCGACCAACCCGTTGATACAGCGATCAGTGTCGATTACGCAACCGCAGATCAGTCTGCCATCAACCCCGATGACTATACCGCGACCTCAGGTACTCTGACATTCAACCCCGGTGTATTGTCCCGGGAAATCATCGTTTCCATCATCGACACCGATCTGGTGGAACTGGACGAGAAACTGCTGGTCAATCTCTCCGGATTACAGACAAATGGACGCGATGTCGTCATCGCTGACAGCCAGGGCGAGATCACGATTCAAGATGATGATCAGGCTGGTTTTCAAGTCACTGATTTAGCGGTTGACGAAAATGTGGGAACTGCGTTTGTCGTCATCACGCTCGATAAACTCATCGACACTGCGATCGACGTGACCTATATCACAATGGAAATCAATACCACTGAAGGGCTGGACTACGTTTACGCCAACGGTTCCATCACCTTCAATCCCGGTGAACTGTCGAAAACGGTCCCGGTCTCAATCATCGACTCCGCACTCGTCGAGGCGGACGAACGCTTTAGCTTCTCCATCGGTGTACTGGACAAGAAAGAGCGAGATATCATTATCAGCGATGGTTATGCTGAAATCACAATCCACGATGATGACCAGGCCCGTTTTTCCATCAACGACATTTCCGTTGATGAGGATGAGGGGACCGCCACACTGACCGTGACACTTGATGAACAAGTCTCGGGTACCGTCCAGGTCGATTACTATACCACCAGCCAGTCTGCGAGCAGCCCGACTGATTTTCAGTCATCCTCCGGCACCCTGAGCTTCAGTTCGGGAGTATCCACCCAGACCATTTCCATTCCCATTATCGATTCGGATCTGGTCGAACTCGATGAAAATTTCCTGGTCACCCTGACCAACATTCGGCCTGCCTATAATATCATTTTCACGGATTCCCAGGGACAGGTCACCATTCAGGATGATGATCAGGCCGCGATCACGATCAATGACATCTCTGTAGATGAAGATGCCGGTACCGCCATCCTGATCGTCTCACTCGATCAACCCGTGGATACTGCCATCAGCGTCGATTACGCAACCGCAGATCTGTCTGCCATCAGCCCCGATGACTATACCGCGACCTCAGGCACACTGACTTTCAATCCGGAAGAACAGTTAAAGATCATTACAATTCCGATCACCGATACAGATCTCGTTGAAGGCAGCGAAAGCTTGCTTGTCAATCTTTCCAACCTGCAGGCCGTGGGTCGCAATGTGATTCTCTCCGACACCCAGGGGGCAGTTACGATTACAGACGATGACCAGGCCGGCATCTCAATCGCTGACATCAGCGTCGATGAGAACGCAGGGATCGCCACCCTGACCGTCTCGCTGGATCACCCCGTCGATACTGTTATCAGCCTTGATTATAATACCGCCGCACAAAGTGCCGCCCTCAACGATGACTTCCTGGGAACCTCGGGGACACTGACCTTTAACCCCGGTGAACAGACCAGAGAGATTCAGGTAGCCATCGTCGATTCTGCTCTGGTAGAAGGTGATGAGTCGTTCCTGGTCGGCCTTTCCGGGCTGCAGGCCAATGGACGCAATGTCGTGATTTCTCGAAATCAGGCAGTGGTCACCATTCAGGACGATGATCAGGCCACATTGTCGATCAACAATGCCATCGTAGATGAAGATGCAGGGACCGCCACACTCACGGTTTCACTTGATCAGCCTGTGGCAACCACGGTGACAGTCAACTATTCCACCGCCAGTCTGTCAGCACTCAGCCCGGACGACTTCCAGGCAAAATCAGGTATACTGACTTTCAATCCAGGCGATTTATCAAAAACCATTACGGTCTCGATCATCGATTCGGAACTCGTGGAGTTAGAGGAACTTCTGCTGGTCAATCTCAGCAACATCCAGGCTGGTACAGCGAATGTCGTCTTTACTGACTCTCAAGGACAGATCACGATTCAGGACGACGATCAGGCCAACATCTCCATCAATGATGTCTCAGTTAACGAGGACGCCAATACTGCAACCCTGACCGTCACTCTCGACGTAGCCGTTGATACCGCCATCAGTGTCAACTATAGCACTGCAGATCAGACGGCGCTGGAATCCCAGGACTATCAGCCCACCTCCGGCACGCTGACTTTCAATTCCGGAGAGCTGTCTAAATCCATTACGATTCCGATTGTCGATTCGAATCTGGTCGAAATCGATGAAAAGTTGCTGGTCAATCTTTCCGGTCTGCAGGCTTTTGGACGAAATGTCGTCATCTCAGACAGCCAGGGCGAGATCACCATCGAGGACGATGACCAGGCGGCGATCACAATCGATGATGTGACAGTAGACGAAGACGCCGGTACCGCCACGCTCACCGTCTCGCTCGACAATCCCGTCGACACGACCATAACCGTCGATTACACCACGGTGGATCAGACCGCTGTCAGCCCGGCTGATTATACAACCGCCGCAGGTACCCTGACCTTTAACCCGGGAGTGCAGTCCCAGTCCATTACGGTTTCCATCATCGATACAGATCTTGTGGAACTGAATGAGAGTCTGCTGGTGAATCTTTCCGGATTACAGGCAAATGGACGCGATGTCGTCATCACTGACAGTCAGGGAGAAATCACAATCCAGGATGACGACCAGGCACGCATTCTGATCAATGATCTGACTGTCAACGAGGATGTCGGTAATGCACAGGTCATCGTGACACTCGATCAACCCGTAGACACCAGTATCACTGTCGATTACTCCCTGTATGACAGATCGACGAATGACAGCGATGATTTCATCGGCCAGTTCACCGTCAACACGATCACCTTCAACCCGGGTGAAGTGCAAAAGATCATTTCCATCCCTATTGTCGATTCCGCTAATGTGGAGACGACGGAATCCTTCTATCTGATCTTAAGTGGTCTGGAGGCCAGTGGTCGCGATGTCCTGATCCCTGAAGATACGATCGAAGTCACCATCCTCGACGATGACCAGGCGCGGATCTCGATCAATGACGTCACTGTCGATGAAGACGCTGGCACCGCCATGCTTACCGTCACTCTCGACCAGTTGGTGGATGGGCAGATCAGTATTGATTATACAACATCGGACCAGACAGCCGGCAGTCCTGAAGATTATCAGGCGACATCCGGCACGCTGATTATCAATTCGCGTGATCTGTCGGGAACCTTCACTATTCCCATCATTGATTCTGACCTGGTGGAAATAGATGAAAACTTCCTGGTCACCCTGTCAAACATACAGGCCACCAATCTGAACGTTGTGTTTGACGACGCTCAGGGCCAGGTCACCATTCAGGATGACGATCAGGCATCGCTTACGATCGACGATGTTACGGTAGACGAAGATGCCGGCTACGCCACACTCACCGTCTCTCTCGACAGAGAGGTCGACGCCGCAATCAGCGTAAGTTATGCAACCGCCGATCAGACTGCTGTCAGTTCGGAGGACTACCAGACCCGCTCAGGTACGCTCACCTTTAATCCGGGACAATCAACGAGAACAATCACCGTCCCCCTGATCTATGCCGGTCTGCTCGAACCGGAAGAAACGTTCGTCGTCAACCTGACCAATCTGCAAAACCAGGGACGCAATGTCATCATCGGCGACAGTCAGGGGGTTGTAACAATTATCAATCATCCTCCTGATTCTGTATTCAGTATCACGGGAGATCAGTTATTCTCCGAAGGAGATTCAGGAACACGCAACGTCCGCTTCGTGATCACCCGGACCGGCAGCATCGCTGGTGACCTGAACTTTGCGTCCTCGGTCAGCTTTACCACCGCCGATGGCACAGCGACTGCCGGCGAAGATTACTCTCCCAAAACTTATACTTTTAATTTCTCAGCCAGTCCGACCGCCCTGGAGCAGACCGCTTCAACCCTGGTTGCTGTGAACGCGGACACAATTAAAGAATTGTCAGAAACCATCCTGGGACGTTTGACCAATCCAACAGGTGGCAGCACTCTGGCTGGTGACGTTGCTGTTCTGGACGGGACTGCAGTACTCATCAACGATGATTCCGATTTCAGCTTCAACCAGGATTTCCTCACCCCCCCCGATTTCAGCAATCATACACGTGATCGCCTGGGAGATGATGCCATCGCCATTGATGGGGATGTAATGGTTGTGGGATCGCCACTGAACTCAGCAAGCGGTGAAGACAACGGTGCGGTCTATATCTATATCAGAAACGACCAGGGCACCTCGGAAGACCAGAGCGATGACACGTGGGAATACGAAACCAGCTTGCTACCCGACATGACACAACTCACGAATTACTCGGTTGGGGCACGCTTCGGAACCTCCGTCGCCATCGACGGTGATACGATCGTGATTGGTGCCCGGCAGGCCAGTTTCAATAATTATCACACGGGAGCGGTTTTCGTTTATACGAGAGTTGGTTCTGACTGGAAAACCGCAGCGCCAGTAATGGAAATTCTGGCCGACCCGATCTTTACCAATAACGTTTACTTTGGAGATGCCGTCTCGATTTACGAAAACACAATCGTTGTCGGCGTTCCGGGAGACAGCTCCGGTGCTTCCAGTGGTGGCGCCGCTTATATTTACGAAAAGAACGGCAGTAACTGGTCGACGGCAGATGTCCGCAAGCTGATTCCCTCTGATTCGGCTGCCAATACGGATTTTGGAGTCGCAGTTTCCATTTATGACGACCTGATTGTTGTAGGTGATTCCCGTAATGGGGCCAACGGTACCAACTCAGGTGCCGCCTACGTCTATACCAGAAGCGGGGACAACTGGATCGACAGTCCTCCGATTGAAGTAAAACTGACCGCCTCTGATGCCAGCAGCAACACATATTTTGGAGGCTCAGTCAGTACCAATGGTTCTGAAATCGTAGTTGGCTCACATCAGGCTCACGAATTTGGTACCGGTACCGGCGCCGCCTATCTCTATTCCCGTAATGGAGCCGACTGGAATAGCCTTCCACCCGACGAAATCAAACTCACAGGCTCAGCCGCTTATGATTATTTCGGGACTTCGGTCTCTCTCTCCGATCAGCAACTGGTTGTCGGCTCTCCCGGCGCCGGTGATGCAGGTTCTATCTTCATATATTCCAGAGGTGGCGCGGACTGGGACACCAGCACCATGACCTTAACGATAGAATCCATCAACTCTACAGAGTCGCTCAGTTTTGGAGATACGGTGGCGATCTCTGGAAGTACAATTGCGGCGGGAGTTCCGGGAATCAGTCGGGATGGGATAGAAAGTGGTGCCGTATTTGTTTACCAGTCGTCCGCCCCTGACACCTGGACGCTGGCAAGTGAACTCAGTCCTACCGACTCCCAGACCGCACACAATGTTGGTGATTACTTCGGAGATTCGATTGTGACTTCAGATCAATACATGTTGATCTCGGCACCACGTTCTGATTCTTCCCTCTCTCCCGAGGGAGTGGTCTTCCTCTATACCCGGAACGACGCAGGAACTCCTGCGGATGAAAACGATGATTTCTGGGAATATACCACGGCGTTCACCGCACCAGATCCCGAACAGACTCGTCTCTTCGGCGAGACCTTCGCCATCGATGGCAGTACAATTCTCATTAATGCTATTATGGACGACTCCACAGCAGAGGTTTACATTTATGAAATGAATGGCTCTGACTGGACTACCACGGCCCCGACAGTCACTCCCCTGTTATCACGATTATCGCGTTCGATTCCACAGGACTCAATTACGGCCAACACGGCATTAGCGATCCAGGGCGATACCATCGTGGTCAGTGGTACTGTGGCAAACGGGAACGCCCCCTCCTCCGGAGCGGTTTATGTCTACACGAGAAACGGATCTGACTGGTCCACTTCCCTGCCCACAGAATCGATTCTGGCAGCATCAGACGGAAGTGCGCAAGACCATTTTGGCTATTCCATTGACCTGGATGGTGACAAACTGGTCGTGGGTGCTGAAGCGAAACAAAATCGGGGTGGGGCCTATCTCTATGAAAAGGGCGTCACCGGTTGGGATTCGGCAATAGAAACCATCCTCGACGCCTCTGACCTGCAAACCGGAGATCGCTACGGCTCCTCCGTTGCCATCGATGGAAATACGATTGCCGTCTCTGCGCCTTACCATTCTGGAGCAAACGAAAAATCAGGAGCCGTATACCTGTTTGATGGCAGTGGTGGCTGGACTAATCCATCAGAAATCAAATTGACACAAGCTGATCAGAACAGTTATTTCCTGTTCGGTTCCAGTCTCGCCCTGGATGGCAATCTGCTTGCCGTAGGAACGAATAAGACTTCAGTATTCCTCTTCGATGGTTCAGCTGGCTGGGATCTCGACCATGAAACCAAACTCAGCTATCCACCCTCGTCTGATCTACTCGGGCTTGGATTTGGTGCTACCGTTGCGTTGAACAACAACAATCTTGTAGTAGCAGCTCTGTATAATGAATACCACAACAGAGGGAACGTATTCAGCTTCAATCGACAGGTTCCGACCTTCTCGATCGACAATGCAACCATCACCGAGAACGATAACGGTACTCAGACACTCCAACTCACCGTCACTGCCACCGGTATCATCCCTGGCCTGCACGCCGACCCTATTTCGCTCGACATCGACACCCTCTCCGGATCTGCACTGGCAGGCTCCGACTTCCTGGCATACTCAGGTACTATCCTGTTTGACAATAATGCTGCCTCAAGCACACAAACGAAAACCATCTCGATTGACATCATCGGTGATACCAATGTCGAGGCCACGGAAGCGTTTTCGGTTGTTATTTCGAACCCCTCCGTCGATGCTAACCTCATTCAGGACACCGGAACAGTTACGATTTCTGACAATGATGTCGCTTCTATCCAGATTTCAAACCGGACCGTCAACGAAAACAATGGCACAGTTGTCATCCCCGTGATTCTTGATAAATCGGTTCAGACGACCATCACGGTCAACTACACCACAGTCAGCCAGACTGCCGACAACCCCGACGATTATCTCACCACTTTCGGCACCTTGACTTTTAATCCTGGCGAGCAGCTCAAGAATATCAGCATTCCGCTGGTCGATAACGGTGTGGTTGAAGTAGATGAAGAATTTCTGGTAACCCTGTCGGGAATCCAATCCAATGGACACCAGGTCGTCTTCGCCGATGATCAGGCTCTGGTCACGATCCAGGATGATGACCAGGCAGCCATTTCCATTAACGATACCAGCATCGATGAAGATGCAGGCACCGTCACGCTCACCGTCTCCATGGATCACCCCGTCGATACGACTGTGACCATTGACTATTCAACTTCCGACCAGACAGCCGGTGCTCCCGACGATTTTCAGAACACCAGCGGCACACTTACATTCAATCCGGGAGAACAGAGCAAGACGATCACCATACCCATCGTCGATTCAGGCCGCGTCGAACTCGATGAAACCTTCCTGGTCACGCTCTCTGCACTCCAGGCAAGCGGACGTGACGTGATCATCTCTGACTCCCAGGCACAGGTCACCATTCGGGACGATGACCAGGCGGCCATCACCATCGATGATGTCGCGGTCAATGAAGACGCAGGCACCGCCACCCTCACCGTCTCCATGGATCAACCCGTCGATACCGCAGTAACCGTCGATTATGCCACCTCGGACCAGACAGCTGGTGCCCCCGACGATTATCAGACCACCACCGGCACACTGACATTCAATCCGGGAGAACAGAGCAAGACGATTACCATTCCCATCGTCGATTCAGACCGCGTCGAACTCGATGAAACTTTCCTGGTCACGCTCTCTGCGCTTCAGGCAAGCGGACGTGACGTCAGCATCACCGATTCGCAGGCCCAGGTCACCATTCAGGACAACGACCAGACGGCTATGACAATCGATGATGTCACTGTCGATGAAGATGCCGGCACTGTCACTCTCACCGTCTCGTTGGATCAACCGGTCGACACCAATGTGAGCATCGATTATGCCACTTCCGATCTGACAGCAGGAGCCCCTGACGATTACCAGAGCGTCTCGGGCACACTCACCTTCAATCCGGGAGAACAGAGTAAGACGATTACAATCCTCATCGTCGATTCAAACACAATTGAGCTGGATGAAAACTTCCTGGTCTCTCTCTCAGCGCTTCAGGCCGGCGGACGTGATGTCATTATCACGGACTCCCTGGCTCAGGTCACCATTCAGGACGACGATCAAGCCGCTATCACCATCGATGATGTCACCATTGCTGAAGACGCCGGCACTGTTAGCCTCACCGTTTCGATGGATCAACCCATCGACACCACTGTGACCGTCAATTATGCTGCTTCCGACCAGAGTGCCGGTGCTCCCGATGATTATCAATCCACCACCGGCACACTCACCTTCAATCCGGGTGAGTTGAGCAAGACGATTACCATCCCCATTATCGACTCAAACATCATAGAGCTGGATGAAACCTTCCTGGTCTCACTCTCAGGTCTCCAGGCGGGCGGACGCGATGTGATTAACACTGATTCGCAGGCCCAGGTCACCATTCAGGACGACGACCAGGCAGCCATCTCCATCAATGATTTGACCGTCGACGAAGACGCTGGTACTGCCACCCTTACCGTCTCAATCGATCAACCCATCGACACCACTGTAACTGTGGATTATACAACTTCCGACCAGAGTGCCGATGCTCCCGATGATTATCAAACCACCGCCGGCACACTCACCTTCAATCCGGGTGAGTTGAGCAAGACGATCACCATCCCTATCATCGATTCAAACCTCGTCGAACTGGATGAAACCTTCCTGGTTACTCTCTCTGCACTTCAGGCAAGTGGACGTGACGTCAGCATCTCTGAGTCCGAGGCGCAGGTCACCATTCAGGACGACGACCAGGCCGCCATGACCATCGATGATGTGACTGTAGACGAAGATGCAGGCACCGCCACCCTCACCGTCTCCCTCGACCAACCAGTCGACACCACTGTGACCGTCAATTATGCCACGTCCGACCAGACAGCTGGAGCCCCAGACGATTATCAGAATACCACCGGCACGCTCACTTTCAATCCGGGTGAGCTCAGCAAAACAATTACGATCCCCATCGTCGACTCCCCATTGATCGAAGCACATGAAACATTGCTCGTCGATCTCTCAGGGATGCAGTCGGCTGGTCGGAATGTCATCCTGACGGATAGCCAGGGTCAGGTCACCATCAGGGATGATGACCGTGTGACTGCAGAACTGCACCTGCGAGTTGTGAGTCAGCCATCGAATACGACGAGCGCAGGAGAGGTGTTGACTCTTCCCGCAGGTCGGGATTGGGTTGATGAATGGTCTACCTACTGGGTCGAAATCTGGGTCGATGCACTCAACCCAACCTCCCAGGGCATCTTCTCCACCGGTCTGGAATTCAGCTATCAGACACAATACACTTCCGCGAGTGAAATCGAATTTGGAGGAGCCTTTACTCAAAACCAGATGGGGCTGATCGATGACGCGAGTGGCACAATCAGTAACCTTTACGCGGAAACCACCGAGACGCAACGAGGGTCGGACAGGTATCTGCTCTTCGCACGCATCAAGTTCGAACCCGCAGGCGAGGATCAGGTATTACTCGACCTGGAAAACAAGAGCATCGGACCGTATGATCTGGAATTCGAGATCAATACACCGCAGGTGACGCTAGTCGATGATATCGCTCTCGACACGGTTCCCGCCGCATTCGCTGGAACAGAAATCTGGGCAAACCCCTACGATCTGAATGACGATAATCGAATTAACTTCCGCGACCTGCTGCTGTTTGCCAGCGTCTATAATTCAATCCCCAGCCAATCTGATTCAGACTACGCCTGGTTTGCAGACCTGAACCAGAATGATCGTGTCGAATTCAAAGACTTGCTCCTCTTTGCCTCGAATTACAATAAAACCAGGGAAGGTCGAGATCAGGTCAACTATGCATCAAGCTATCCCGAAGTCTGGAATAATCTGCTGACGGTCGAGTCCCAGGCTGAACCTCCGTTGATCGTCGAGCCACTCAAACAGACGACTGCTCAGAGTATGCTCGACAGTGCAGTTGATGAAGTCAGTTCCCAGGTTTCGTCAGCCGAAAGTCAGAAACTGGAATCGATCAATATTCAGGTAACCGACCTGGCCGGGGACACCTTGGGGCGTGCTGCCGGAAACACCATCTATATCGACAGCAATGCCGCCGGATATGGCTGGTTCATTGATGCGACTCCCACCAGTCACGACGAGTTCACTGAATCTTCTGACCTGACACTGATCGCTTTGCCGGACAGCGGTGCGGCCGGGCAAGTTGATCTCTGGTCGGTGATCATGCACGAACTGGGGCACCTGTTGGGTTACGATCACGAAGAAAGTGGTTGGATGGAAGACAGTCTGGTTCCCGGAGTTCGCAAGCTACCGGCCTGGGAAACCGAAGCCGATCAGTTCTTTACCAACCTGAGCGACGACATGAGCATTATCCTCTGATCAACCAGAAGACCGATCGCGTCATGCATAAAACTGATCGGTTTGGAAAATCTTGAGCGTAACCTCAGAATCACGTTTCCAGTCGGTCGAACGAGAATAGTAGGCAATCAGCGTTTCGTCCCCGACAAATGTCAGAGATGGATACGCGGCGTCATAATTGGTCCGGTTGTCGATATCCTTGAAGTGTCGCCAGGTTTTACCCTCATCCTGCGAGACCGCTGCTGTCAGCGGTGTTCGCGGCCAGTTCCGGGGTGAGGCCACATGATTCCAGAGCAACAGCAAGTCCCCCGTAGAGGGAATCCGTTTTACAATGGAAGGCGCTTCCGGGGAAGGCAGCTCAGTGGGCACCGGTTTACTCCAATGGATGCCACCATCTTCGGAATAACTCTGATACAGACACTGATTTGTATTCCGCAGAAAACAGAGCAGTCTGCCATCCTTGAGTTCAACAATCGCCGGTTCGTGACAGCCCCGCCCCGGGGCAGTCATACTGTTTGCACTCCGCTTCCACGTTTGAAAGCCATCATCGGAGTAGAAGACAAATGAGTGCAGATCTCCCCCTTTGTATGCTGTTCCACCAACATAATTGTCCGCAGCAGGCCCATGGGCCGGAATCAAAACACGGCCGGTGCTCAGCCGTAAAGCATGGTCGGCGTTACAGCAATACCAGCCCGGTTCCGAAATCTGCTGTTGTGGTCCCCAGGTCCGGCCATTGTCGGTAGAACGTCTCAAAAAAACATTCCGCGCCCGGGGACTGTCCCAGCCCACATACGAGAACAGAATTTCCTGGTCAGACAGACGGATCAGATTGGGATGTTTTACGTTGTGCACCCACTCATTGGTCTGCAGCACCCGTCGATTCCCCCAGCTACGGCCCCGATCGTTGGATGTCATCGAACTGATCTGGCAGGCAACATGATCGCCGATTCCCGAAAACCCTTTCTTTTGCGCGGGCTGCTCGGACTGGCTGTAATATTCAGACCAGACCAGTAGTAATCGCCTCTCATCCAACGGGAAGATCAACTGATGATCGTGCCGCGGATGCTCTGGGGTCCAGGGGCAGACAATGGACTCATGAACCGGCTTCAACAACGGTCGTTTCTCAGCAGCCGTTTCCGCCTGCGCCTGTAACAGTGAACCGGTCCAACTTCCCGCTAATGTGCAGGCCAGAGAATGTTTCAGAAACTCACGGCGATGAACTCTCATACAAACTCTCCACATTCTGTCACTTGGAAATCAGCTGTGAAACAAAGGTTGTCGAGATTGTATTGTAAAGCAGTGTTGTGCTGTCGATCCAGACTGATCTCAGCGAAGAGAGTCTGGGGCAAAAGCGGCCTTTTGAAGCAATCACTCGGCTTCGACAGGTACCTTCTCCGCCAGACTCATGATCTTCCAGCCCGCCTTAGGTTGAAAGTCTGGTTCTGCTGTAAAGACCTGCACGTGATGATTGGTATCGATGGCGAATAATGGGATGCGTTTGGCGTCGATCTGGTTCTGAAATTGTTCAAAGGTAAATTCTTCTGACAACACCGTCGTTTTCATTTCCGCCCCCTGCTCCAGCATCCGACTCAGATCCTGGTAGTTCAACGACTCACCAAACACCGTCCGGCCACCATATTTGAAAGCGGTCTTCGCTTCAGCCTTCCCAGCCGTAGGTTCCGAAAGCCGGATTGTGAAGATATTCGCCTTGGTAAACTCCAGCCGATAATAATGCGCCGCCAGTGCATTCAGCTCCACCTGGGGGGAAACCGCCAGCAGGTGTCCAATGCCAATCAGGTCAATATGGCGTTCCGCATGTTCTGACACAGGGTTTCCCCAGTATGCTTGTAGCCCTTTCAGGCGGGCTTCTGTCACGGAAGACCAGTTCTGGTCGGTCAGAAACGTTCGAATGCCGTTTTTCTTCAGTTCCAGTGCAATCACCTGTGCCAGACGGTTTGCGCCGACAATCAGAAAGCCGTTCGGTTCAGGCTCGGCAACTTTCAGAAAACGAGCCAGCGGGCCGGCAGTCGTGCTCTGTAACACCACCGTCCCCACAATCACCATGAATGTCAGAGGAACCATTGCCGCTGCAAACGGATAACCGACCGCCTGCAGTTTAATGGCAAACAGGGCCGAGATTGCTGCTGCGACAATCCCGCGCGGAGCAATCCAGGACAGGAGGTGCCGCTCGTTCATCGACAGCTTGGATCCCAAGGCACAAAGATGCACGCTCACCGGGCGAATTACAAACTGAATCACCGCGAAGACCGCCACCGCAGGCCAGCCTAAATCACGAAATGAGCTCAGATTCATACGAGCTGCCAGCATGATGAACAGCATGGAAATCAGCAGGATACTCAGGCTTTCTTTGAAATCCAGAATGTCATCCAGATCCAGCCCCTTGGTATTCGCGAGCCAGATTCCCAGAACTGTCACCGAAAGCAGGCCGGATTCCGCCTCGAACATATTGGAAACGGCAAACACAACACACACCAAAGCCAGCGAGGCGAAATTATGCAGATACTGAGGAATCCAGTATTTCTTTAACAGGAATGCAAACAGGTAACCACTTACTGCGCCAAACAGCACCCCGATCAGTACCATTTTACCGAACACGACCAGTCCCGCGGCAAAGCCCCCTTCAGCGCCCCCAGCCAGAATGAATTCGAACACCAGAACCGCCAGAATCGCTCCCAGGGGATCGATCAGAATCCCCTCCCACTGCAGGATATGGGCCACGTTCTCTTTGGGTCGCACGGTTCTCAGCAGCGGTGTAATGACGGTCGGCCCGGTGACCACCATCAGGGCACCGAATAAAAACGAAACGTTCCAGGAAAAATCGAGCAGCAGCCGCGTCGCCAGGGTCGTTCCCATCCAGGTGATGAAGGCACCGATGGTAATCATATTGCGGATGACCCGCTCCAGCCCCGGTATGTTCTGCAGTTTCAGAGTCAGGCTACCTTCGAACAGAATCACCGCCACTGCCAGCGAAACGAAGGGAAACAGCAGATCTTCAAACAGTTCATCCGGATCCAGCCAGCCCATCACCGGGCCAGCGAAAATCCCTGTGGCCAGCAGGAAAATAATCGCGGGATATTTTACCCGCCAGGCAAGCCACTGGCAGACAATACCGGCCAGCAGAATAAATGACAGGGATAAAATAATGTGTTCACTCATGGGGACTCCAGACTTCATTTACGTAAGGGCCGCTTATTGTCCTGAGTCACTACCGATTGTGCAAGTCAGTCAACTTGTCAGAAGCAGACGGGTCCCTGGATGCAGCCTGAAGTGATCGCGCTCCCTTATTCAGCCTGCTTGAGTCGCATCTTGACGACTTCGCGTTTCTTGCGAACGATGCCATACAGGACACCTTCATCTGTCGCATCCCAGGCAATCCCCTGCCCCGCGAGGGGAGCAGCCAGCGTCTCCACGTACTCCATCACTCCCGGTTGTTCAGGAACCCGCAAGACATAGAGTTCCCCATGATCGTGACCGGTCGTGAAGAGCAGTCCCCCCGGCCCCCAGGCACCACCGGAATTACTGTTAGGCAGAAAGCGTTGCACCACCTGTTGCGGAAAGGTCCACTCCGCTTCCGGCTGCCATTGATCGTTGTAGCGTACCAGCCGGGTTTGCTTGACAGTCTCCGCTTTTCCGTAAAAAGCGAAGACCACCCACCACTTTCCTTCCCGGCGGTCAACCCAGTTGATCGCTCCGGTTGTGTTGGGGAACTTCAATGTCTGCAGCGGACGCAGACTCGCCGCGTCGAAAACTTCGATCGTATTTTTCAACGGAGATGCAGGCCAGTTTGAATGAGCACAATACAGCTTGCCGTCGATCACAATCCCGCTGTTCAAATGCTTGATATGTGAATCCCGCGGCGGCGACCAGAGCTTCAGTTTCTGACCACTCTGTTTGTCGTACCGGCCGATCTCGCGACTGGAAATCGCGTAAAATGCATGCTCATCCACGGCGACCCCCTGATGTGCTTCGCGGGCAGGAAATCGTTTCAGCTCCACCAGCTCTTGCGCCCGCGGTTCACTCGCAAAGACATGCGCGTCGATCCCGTAGACGATAAGACAAAGCAACAAACAGACAGCACGAGGCAGTAATCGAGGTGACAACATCAACCATTCTCCAGGACGAATCAATCAGACAGCTCAGTTTGCACACCCGAGCATACCCGTTGATCATAGTGGATCTCCGGGTAGTTGTCTAAGTTGTCATAGTCCTGGTTTCACGTTCTCTCAAGAGGGATGTGATTTCTGTTTGCGGGGCCGATAAATCAGCCAGTAGGTCACCGGAATTACAATCAGCGTAAACAGAGTCGAAGTCACAATTCCAAAAATGATCGCCCAGGCCAGCCCGGAAAAGACGGGATCCAGTGTGATCACCCAGTTCGCCAGCAGCGTGGTTCCCGCAGTCAGCAGGATCGGGCGAGTCCGCACGGCGACCGAACGGATCACAGCTTCCTCCAGCGGAAAACCTTCCTGCTCTGCCAGGTGAATAAAATCGATCAGCACAACCGAATTGCGAACCACAATCCCCGCCAGGGCAATCATGCCAATCATTGCTGTCGCGGTAAAGAAGACAGGATTCTGTTGTCCCCCCACCGGCACATTCAGAAGCACGTTCAACAGCCAGAAGCCGGGCAGAATTCCAATCAACGTTAATGGGATCGCGAGCATGATCAGAATCGGCAGAATTCGAGAGCTGGTCTGAAACATGAGAATCACGAAGATACTGAGTAACGCAGCCCCGAAGGCAATCCCCAGATCACGAAAGACATCCAGTGTGATTTTCCATTCCCCTTCACCGGCCCAGTCAACCGAGTAACCCTCAGGGACTGACCAGTGCAGACCGGCACCTGGTGAGAGCCAGGTACGGGACTCCAGAGCAACTGTCTCCAAGGGTCGCTCTGTCTCAGGACGATTCCGGTCCGCTTCCATGTCAAGAATCGCATCCGCGGGAGGACGTCCGGCAACTTCCGCATAGACGTAAACGACACGCTTCAAATTTTTATGGTAGATCGTTTTGTCATCCTGTGTTTTGACAAACTTACCGAGTGATCCCAGTTGGACAATCTCTCCACTGTTCCCCTGGATGTAAAGTTCTTCCAGATCATCGATGGCCGATCGCCGGGAACGGGGCAGCCTGAGTTCAATCCAGAGTGGATCGACTTCGTGAGGCAGATGCAGTACCGCTGACCGATCCCCTGCCAGAGCCATGCGGAGTGTCTCGGCAATGGTCTGTGTCGAGATACCGGACAAAGCAGCTTTGGCCTTATCTGTCTCAAACACCCAACGCATCTGATCTGCTTCGGCACTCAGATCCACATCAACGATCCCCGCTTCCTGCTCCAGCCGCTGTTCGACATTACGAGCCACGTCGATCATACCTGCGTAGGTACCGTTCTCAGGCCCGTAGACTTCCGCGGTAATCGTCGAGAGCACCGGCGGTCCGGGAGGCACTTCGACAAGTTTGAGATTGACGCCCAGCGAGTCAGCGAGTTTTTTCAGGGGCTCCCTTAAACGTAACAGGATTTCATGAGATTGCTGCACGCGACGAGACTTATCGATCAGGTTGACGCGAATATCAGCCACATTTGCGCCCCGTCTCAGGAAGTAATGCCTGACCATCCCGTTAAAGTCCATCGGGGAAGACAGTCCTGCAAAGATCTCATAGTCGCGTACTTCAGCTACACCGCTGAGGTACTGACCGACCTGTCTGGCGACGGCATCAGTCCGCTCCAGAGTCGTGCCTTCGGGCAGATCAAGCACGATCTGGAATTCGTTTTTATTATCATAAGGCAGCATTTTGACCGGTACGAGACGCTGGATGGGGAGAATGATTGCCCCCACCAGCAAAAGTAAAATTCCCAGGAGCACGCCCCAGGCATAGAGGCGTCGAGAGAGAATCGGTTGCAGGACGGCACGGGAGATGCGATACAGGGGCATACGGGTCAAATCGTAGTCCGACTCATCCTCTCCTTCCGACTCGACCAGCCTGCGAAGCGCGACCAGGGACAGCCAGGGAGTGATCACGAACGCCACAACGGTCGAAAACGTGACTGTCAGAGGTACATTCAGTGCCATGGGAGCCATGTAGGGGCCCATCATCCCGGTAATAAAAGCCAGGGGCAAAAAGCTCACAATGATCGCCAGTGTCGACAGGATCAAAGCGGGTCGCACTTCCTGGACTGCGCGAAGAACCGACTGCCGGGGGGGGAGAACTTTCATGGTAAAGTAGCGGGCAATATTTTCCACATCGGTAATCGGATCGTCGACCAGCAGCCCCAGCGCCAGAATCAAAGCAAACATGGTTACCCGATTGATCGTATATCCGGTCATCAGGTTCACAAACAACGTCAGGCTGTAACAGACGGGAATTGCCAGGGCGATTACCAGTGCCGCCCGCCAGCCGATGACAACTCCAATCAGCGCAATCACGGTAATCACAGCGACGACCAATGCTTCGACCAGGTCGTTCACTTTCTCATTGGCCGTTTCACCGTAGTCTCGAGTAATACGAAAATGAACCCCGTCCGGAAAATGTGATTTCGACAACATTTCCAGATTTTGCTCTACTGCTTCTGCCAACCAGACGGCATTCGTTCCTTTGCGTTTGGCAACCGAAAGATGCACCGCGGGATACAATTGATCGTGCTGATCCTGCAACTTCTCAGCGGCTCCAAAACCGATCCAGGTGTAACTTTCCACCTCAGCCGGCCCGTCGATTACATCCGCGACATTCTTCAGATAAACAGGCCGCTCCCCGGCGACATTTACCACGATGTTTTCGAGATCGGCAATGGATTTGATAAACGTTCCAGCTTCGACAATGAATTCCTCATCCTGCTGTTCAAAAGCGCCACTCCGCACCAGGATGTTGCTGACCTGTAAAGCCTCTCTGATCTGTAGTGGTGAGGTCTGGTAGGCGGCCAGTTTCTGGGGATTCAGTTCCACCCGGATTCTCCGGGGGCGCCCGCCGACCACTTCCACACGGTTAGTATTCTCGATGGCCTGCATTTTGTGTTGCAACTGTTCGGCTATTCGCCTCAGTTCATGATCGCCGTAAACCTCAGGGCGGTCACTCCAGAGGGTGGCAATCACGATCGGCACATCATCGACTTCCACCGGTTTGACCACCCACGATTTCACGCCCGGCGGAATCAGATCAGTAGAAGAATGGATCTTGTTATAGAGCTTCACCAGTGAATCTTCGCGATCTTCGCCCACATAAAAACGGACGGTCACAATGCATTGCCCCGGTTGAGACATGGAATAGACGTATTCTACACCATCGATCTGATAGAGCAGTTTTTCCAGCCGGTCGGTCACCTGGGATTCCACTTCAGTCGCCGACAGCCCCGGAGCCGAAACCAGGACATCCGCCATAGGAACTACAATCTGTGGCTCTTCCTCCCGCGGGGTCAACCACAACGAGGCTCCCCCCAGTAACAGGGAGACGATCACCAGCATAATTGCCACATCCCCCCGCAGAAAGACTTCCACAATGCGGGTCAGAAATGAAGAGGACTCCCCAACAGACAATTCACTCTCATTGGTCATCGTGCTGGTTCTCCCCGGCCGGCGCTGGCTTCGTCTTCAGAATCACCTCGTCTCCCGCCTGCAGTCCACTCAACACTTCCTGTCGTCCGGGAATGCCCACCTGTCCCGTTTTGATGTACCGCCGCTCGAGAGTGCCATCGGGACGGACTACATCGACAAACTCCAGTTGACCGATGCGGTCGATGGCATCCATATCCAGACAGAGATGTTTCCGCGTGCCTGCCGGAATCAAGAGTCGTCCGAACATCCCCTCATACAGATCTTCCGACCGTGGCAGACTCGCTTTGACCAGAAAAGAACGACTGGGGGCATCAGCCTGAGGCACGATCTCATCAATAGTGGCCTCGTACGTTTTGTTCAAAGCATCCACATACACCTTAAGCTCATCCCCCGGCTTCAGTTTGACCGCCAGGCGTTCCATCACGGGAGCTTCGAGCCTGAGAGAGGTGGCATCGTAGAGTACAAGCAGTGGCGTTCCCGGATTAGCGATATCACCGGGTTCCGCCAGTCGATCAACGATCCGACCACTTTTGACGGCTTTGATCTTCGTATAGGACAGCAGAATTTCCGCTTCCGAAACCTGCTGCTTCGCCCGGAGTTCCTCGGCCTGAGCGACCTGCAACTCCCGCATTGCCCGGTCATACTCGGACTTCGTCACCACATTTTTCTTTTTCAGCGTTTCTGCACGCTCAAACTCTTTCTCGGCATCGTCCCGGTTCGCTGTGGCCGCTGCCAGCCCCTGTTTCGCCTGACTCAGACGGGCCTGATATTCCTTCGCATCCAGATCAATCAACGGCTGCCCCTGATTGACCTGATCCCCCGCTTTGACGTAGATCTTCTCGATGGTCGCCAGTACTTTTGCCGCCACGATTGTCCGACTCGAGGCCTTCAGAGTCCCCACGGCCTCTTCTACATAAGGCTTGGTCACCTCGTGCACTTCGGTCGTCGGCTCATCTGCATGCTGTTGAACGCCCCGCCGTTCCCAGTCGGAGGCAACTTTCTCCTCAAACATCCCGGACAACCAGGCGATTAACAGGATAAGTGCCACAAATCCGCCGCCGTACAACAGCACTCGAAATAGAATGGTAAAGAACCTGTGAGACGCTCCCGCTTTCATCATTCTTCCTCTTTGCAAATGACCATTCTGAACTCACTCGCCAGCCAAACCCAGTTTATCCCATCACAGGAGAGCAGGCAGCGTTGACTGACCTCCCCCCACAAATCCGAGACAGATTGAGATTCTATTTCAACAGACACTTCAACCTGCATTATATCATAACATCACGACTATTCGACATTTATTTCAATGATCCTTTTCTGTTTTTATGCAGTGCGGAATCTACACTTGAGCGAGTCCGAAAGCAGAGTCAGTCATATGTCGGACAGGAGTCGAGTCTTGATCTGCTGCCCTGAATGCGGTAAGTTGTGCCTGTCCAGATGTGACCGACAGCGGTCATGCCTTTCCCGACGCGCTGACTGACTTACCTCTGAGAGAAAGAGACACCGATGAGCATCACCGGAATCGTGGTGGAGATTCACATCCTGATCGAGATTCTGGTGATCATTCGCGTCATTCTGCGACCGCATCGCGAACCAACGTCCCGCCTGGCCTGGATCGTGGTGATCGCCACAATACCCGTCGCCGGGATCCTGGCGTATCTGCTGCTCGGAGAGGTCAACATTGGTCACCGCCGCGTTACCCGCATGCAGCGGGTACTGGCGGGGCTGCCTCATTACTCTGCGCCCCGGGACACCTGTAATCACCCGGCACTCCCTTCTGTCCCCGAACGCTACGAACATCTGTTTCGCGTGGGCCATTCCATCAGCAATTTTGAACCGGCCGAAGGCAACCAGGCCCGTCTGTTGCCCGACTCGAATACTGTCATTGATGAAATGATCCGTGATATCGACGCTGCCCAGGATCATGTGCACCTGCTGTTTTATATCTGGCTCCCCGACAATAACGGCTGCAAGGTCGTCGAAGCCCTCAAGCGGGCTGCCGCCCGCGGTGTGAAGTGCCGGGCAATGGCGGACGGTCTGGGTTCTCGCCTGATGATCAAGTCTGCGCACTGGCGTGAGATGAGCCAGGCGGGCGTCCATGTGGCAGTGGCCCTGCCCATCGGGAATCCCCTGAAACGCATGCTGATTGGCCGCATCGATCTCCGGAATCACCGCAAGATTGTCGTCATCGATGGAGGCATTACCTACTGCGGCAGCCAGAACTGTTCCGATGCGGAATTTCGGATCAAAGCAAAATTCGCTCCCTGGGTCGATGCCGTCGTCCGCTTTGAAGGTCCCATTGCCCGCCAGAACCAGTACCTGTTTCTCAGTGACTGGATGACCTATGTCGATGAAGACCTGTCTGACCTGCTCGCTTCACCAGTAACGTCGTTCGAACACGGACTTCCCGCCCAGGTGATCGGCACCGGTCCGACCGTGCGAAATTCGGCGATGCCCGAAATGTTCACAGCCCTGATTCACACATCACGCCGCGAACTGGTTATCTCAACCCCCTATTTCGTGCCTAACGAACCGCTGCAGGAAGCCCTGTGCGCGACCGCCTATCGGGGCGTCGATACCCGCATCATATTCCCGGCTCACAACGACTCCCGTTTCGTGGCCGCCGCCAGTCGCAGCTATTACCGGGAACTCCTGGAGGCAGGAGTGAAGATTTACGAATATACCGGTGGTCTACTGCACGCCAAGACGCTCACCTTCGACGGGGAGATCACGTTGATCGGATCAGCGAATATGGACCGACGCAGCTTCGATCTGAATTACGAAAACAACATCCTGCTCTACGATCCGAAACTGACGACCGCAGTCCGGGGACGCCAGGCAGAATACCTGGCCGGTGCGAAAGAAATTACCCTGGAAGATGTCACCAACTGGTCATTACCGCATCGCTTCTGGAACAACTCAGTCGCGATGCTGGGCCCTGTTTTATGAATGTCGGCTGAATTACTGGGAAGCTACCCCAGCTCAGGTCACCAGCCAGAGCCAGCCTCCCGCGATCAGCAGGCTGCCCAGCGTGACAGGAATCCCGACTCTCGCATGTGTGCGGAAACTGATTTTGATTCCCACCTGCCGGGCTGTTTCCACCACAATGATATTCGCCACACTTCCTACGATGATCAAGTTACCCGCCAGGGTGCTGCTCAGGGCCAGTAACGCCCCCATACTGCTGCCTTCTACGACCGGTAACAGCAACATGATTGCCGGGACATTGGAAACCAGATTACTCAACACCGCCGTTCCCACAAACAGCGGCACCGGTTCGGAAAGCGAAATCCCGGCAGCTTCTGTATGAGACATCAACCAGTCCATGCCTCCCGCCAGCTGGAATGCCTCATTGACAATGAACAGGCTGATAAACAGGACCAGCAAAGGCCAGTCGACCAGTCCCATCACGCTCCGGGAATAAAAAGTACGGCTGAGCAGGAGGACGCCGGCCGCACAAAGTGCCATCAGTTCCCGAGGCCAGGGAGCAAACATAAAGCACACAACCAACAGCAACAGAATCACGGTTCCCTTCAGGGTCTGCCAGCGATTGAAAGGGGGCTCCTCAGACGGAATGCTCTCCCCAGGAGAGACCATCCATTGATCCCGATATACTTTGACAATGACCCACCAGACCAGTGCCAGGCCGAGCAGACAGGGAGGCGTTGCAATCAGCAGATATCGATTAAATGACAGCTGAAGTGATTCACCAATCAGGATATTCTGTGGATTGCCAATCAACGTGGCTGCACTGCCGATATTCGCTGCACAAGCCAGGGCCAGCAGAAACGGGACGGGGTTGAGCCGTTTGTTGAGACAGAGACGAGACAGCAGGGGAGCAACCGCCAGACAGACAACATCATTCGTCAGAATCGCACTGAGTGCCCCGGTCAGAGCAATCACTGCAGCCAGCAGTGTCGCGGGAGCCATGTCATACAGCACCACGCGCTGCAACACGTAGCCGTAAAAGCCTCCCAGCTGGAACTGGGCCGAGACGACCATCAAACCGAAAAGTAACGCCAGTGTTGGTACGTCGATCGAGTTGAGCGCCTGCTGCTCCGTAATGCCTTGTCCGGCCAGCAGGAGAATCGCTCCCAGCAGCGCAGCACCAGTACGGTCAACGCGCAGGCCGGGGATGCCCCCCAGCAGCATGCTTAAATAGACGGCGATGTAAACCAGAACAACATAGGTACTCATGCGACTTGTCGATTCCCTCAGAACAGAGAAGAGAGGATGATCACAAGTCGCAAGTCTACCCACTGCGCAGGATTGACGACAGAGTCAGCAGACGCGACTTCGCGAAGAACGTGCAGTTCCAGCGACAGACTCTATAGCAGGGAACTAACCCAGCAGTTCCGGAATCGGTTTGCCCTGGTCGGCGATAATGGGTGTCGGACGTCCGTTGAAATCTTCGATGAAGACGTTCGAGGAATCGATGCCCAGATGGTGGTAAATCGTCGCCAGGAAATCGCCTGCGCCGCAGATACGTTCGATGGAATCTTCGCCCAGCTTATCGCTGGCACCGATGAAGCGGCCAGTCTCGATACCGCCACCGGCCCAGATATTGGAGAACGCACGTGGCCAGTGGTCGCGACCAGGCTGCTTGGTTCCGGCGGGAGCACTCGCGTTTCCTTCCCCGGTACTGGGCTGGTAATTCACCTTGGGAGTCCGGCCAAATTCACCTGTCACCACAACCAGCACGCGTTCATCCAGGCCCCGGTCGTAGATGTCTTCGATCAGAGCCGAGACGGCCTGGTCGTAAGCTTGTGCCCGGAAACGGAGGGCATCAAACACGTGATGATTCACTGCGTGGTCGTCCCAGTTATTCACGCGACCACAGAGGGGACCACTGAGACTGGTCGAAATCACATCGACGCCCGCTTCTACCAGGCGACGCGCCATCAGCAGCTGCTGTCCCCAGGAGTTACGACCGTAGCGATCGCGTGTCTTGTCATCTTCTTTACTGAGATCGAATGCGTCTTTTGCCTTGGGATTGGTCAGCAGAGTCAACGCCTGGGCTTCGAATTCATCCAGTGCTTCGAGTTCCCCGGCCTGATCGAAGGAGCGTTCCAGTGTATCCAGTTTTGCACGGAGATCAGCCCGGCGATCCAGCTGCTTCACTTCAGAGGCATTGGACAGACCGATATTAGGCACGCTGAAATTCGGCCTGTTCGGATCTCCGGATACCGTAAACGGACCGTAGGCATCGCCCAGATAAGCCGCCCCGACTCTCTGCGAAGAGAAGTTGATGCCGACATAGGGTGGCAACGGATTTTCCCGCGGTCCCTGCTTGGAACGCAGATAATTCGTGACGCACATCCAGTCCGGATACTTGGGATTCGTTTTATCGCGAATGTCTGTATCGCCGGTCAGCATCCGCAGCGTTCCCGCGGGATGGCCCGGACTGCCGTGACGCATGGAACGCAGCACGGTGAATTTGTCCGCAATCTTCGCCTGCATCGGCAGCAGTTCGGTGAAATCAATCCCCGGTACGCTGGTACGGATCGTATTGAACGGACCACGATACTCAACGGGAGCCGTTGGTTTCGGATCGTACGTGTCAATGTGCGAGCATCCACCCGGCTGCCAGACCATGATGACGGCCGTATTATCTTTTTTCTTCTGCACCGGGCTGGCGGCCCGGAGACGCAGAATGCCTGGCAGGCTCAGTGAAGCAAAGCCAGCGAGTCCCATGCGAAGAAAGCCACGACGATTGACCGGTCCCGGACAGGGTTGAATCGATGAAGCATAAAAGTTGTCTGTCATCTCTATTGGGCCTTCTTAGCTGGATTGACACGAACACGAATCGGAGTGGAGACGATGATGTCGACGATATCTTTGGGTTTGGCGCGAGCGACGGCTGCCTTTAATTGTTTATCGGCTTTTGTGATGTCGCTCTGAGCTGCTTTTGCTTTGGCTGCCGCCTCTTTCGCTGCGGAATTCGCACCGGGACGTTCGGCATCAGGAGCAGACTCGGCAATTTTTGCGAGTTTGTCTGCATTGGCAGACAGGGCTTCCGCTTCCAGTTTTGCCTGCTTGAGTCCTGCTTCTGCAAGAGCGACACCAGTCGGATTTTCCCGATAGCGGGCGACGGCATAACCGTAAAATGCAATGTTGTATTCGCCGGGAGCTGGCTTGAGTTTTGCCAGATCCAGCACGGCTTCGGAGCTGTCTCCTTTCAGAGTAGCATCAAAGGCGGGGTTGCCTTCAAAGCCATCGCCGAAGGTCTTCAGAGTAATATTCGCCCCCGAGAAATCGCTGCGACGAATGTGCTTGAGCGGAATGGTCAGTTTTTCACCAGCGGTGACTTCAAAGACTTTGTCTTCCGCGGGGGTAATCGTGATTGGAGCCTGTTCGGACTCGGTCACCGATACCGGAACGTCAGCCATCAGCCGTGGACTGGGGATTTCACTCCAGGCATTTTTGACCGGCCACTGCATTGAAGCCAGGTAACAGGGATGGCTTATCTCTTTGCCATCAATGGTCGCTTTGCCGTAGAAGTTGGCGCTCGAGTATCCCTGGGGAGCATTTTCTTCAGCCGTAATCAGCATGATACCCCGTGACTTGCCTTTGGGAATCCTCACTCCGCTGGCGGTTACTCCCTCAGGCAGGTTATCCATGAACAGTTCGATTTCGCCATCAAAGCCATCGCGGCGTACCACGACTACTTCGAAAGGCATCGTCGCTCCTCCCCGCAGGGCGATGGGCTTGGAGAGCGCGTTGCGGTCTCCGTTACGCAGATTCATATGCAACGCCCAGCCAACAATTGCGAAGTCGGGAGCCGCTTTGCGGATCACCAGGCGGTAAATATTTTTCGGATCGTTGCGGGTTCCCCCGAACAGGTCCCGAATCTGCAGCCGATGGACGCCATCCTGCTTAATGACCATCTTACCGAGGATGTCGGAAGAACCAGCGTTGTAGGGAGGTCCGTCATAAGAATAACCGTTGCTGGAGACTTTGACTGGACTGGGAATGTCTTTCAGTTCGACCAGGTCGGTCCGTTTCTCATCTGCACCGGTCCCGGTGACCTGCTGAACGACGATTGAAGGATCGGTAGGTCGCCCCAGACGTTCGGAAGCAACTTCCACCCACCAGACTTCCCCTTTCTTTGCGTTGAACTCGAAGGTATCGACGTCGGCTGCGGGATAGAAGCTGCCGGTAATGTCACAGGGCAGCGTGATTTTCTGGGCTTCGGCGTGTTTGTTATTCGGTTCCGCTTCAGGAAGGATCTTATCATCGGTCAGACCGGCGGGTGGCCAGGAAAACGCGCTCACGGATTGAATCGAAGGCAGTCGTTTTACAAGCTCATCGGGCTGTACTGCTTTGACAGCCAGTCGATAAAAGTGATGCGGACCGCCATCGTAAGTCAGACCGTGCACTTTAATCACATATTTTCCGGTCTGGGGAACTTTGAAATCCAGCATGCCGCCACGACGTTCAACAACCAGATCCATGCCACGCTCATTGGCAATGATGACGACCGGATTCAGTTTGGAATCGATTCCCTTAGCTGCACAATCGACGACAACCCGCTGCCCTTCTTTGGCCTCGAAGGAGTAGTAATCGATCTTACGGCTGGTCATGATGGCATTGCAGATTGAGTTCAGATCCAGTTGCATCGCTGATTCGAGTGAATCGTTCTTGCCGGGAGTCTGAACGGCTTCGGTCAGGTCTCCCACGTTGAAGGCACGTGACGTCGAGAGGCCAAGCCGAGTCATCACGCGGGCTTCATGAACGCCCACCGGACAGTCTTTGGCAATCGTCACCACGTACTGATTGGCGATCGGCAGGCCATTTTTATCCAGCTTGGGTTCCGCGGTGATCCCGGGATGGGAAAAGTTGAGTTCTTCAGCATCATCAATATCTTCACCGGCAATTTTGATTTCGAACGTTGTGCCGGCCTGTCCGCCCATGGGCATCGTGGTCAGCAGACGCGGTGCGGGCAGGCAGACGGACTGTGCGTTCGCGGTGGAAGCAGTCAGCCCCAGCGTGATGAGACAGATCCCCACAACGAGAGAAAGTTGCGGTCGAAGAGCTTTCATGATTCACGGCCTCTGGATAGAAGGTTTTAATTGATTCGTCGTTTTCAGGTCGCGCTGCTGACAGATTACCAGTTGATAAAAATCGGCTGCCTAGTGATTGAACAGAAACTCCTTCGTGTTCATCAAGGCCCAGATCAGATCCTGGAAATCTTTGTTGGTCGGTTTTTTCTTTGCATCCGCTTTGGTTTTTCCATCTTCGACCGGAGTCGTCAGAAATTCGATCGCGGTTTGAAGTTCTTCGGGACGAGGCTCACGCGAAAAAGCAGCCATGTAGAGCTCTTTCACCCGGGCTTCAATCGGCTCGTCTTCTTTCGCGAGTTGGGCGGCCCGGCCACCACCGGCTGCCAGCTTCGACTTGACCTCGCTCGAATTCATCAGGTGCAGGCTCTGCGCCAGACTGGAAGTCTGTTCCCGCTCGCATTCACAGACGGATGCACTGTTGGGACGCCCAAAGACTTTCAGAAACGCTGAGGAATTGGTGTAACTATTATCGGGTAAGGCGATCGCACGAGTCCCCGGCGGCAGGTTCGCGAACGAACTGGTTGACCCGGCCAGGTCATCAATGGAATCGAGCATCACCTCGGCCTGCAGTCGTCGCGGATAGAACCGCGAATAATTCTGCCGATCGTGCAGATTGTATTCGTTGGGCATCGAACTCAACTGATACGTGTGCGACTGGGTAATCACCTTGATCAGTGCCTTCAGATCGAATCCGGACTTAATGAAATGTTCTTCCAGAGCAGCCATCAGTTCCGGATTCGAAGGGGGATTGGTATCCCGAATGTCATCCTCAGGTTCAATCAGGGCCCGCTTGAAGAAATGCTTCCAGTAGCGGTTCACCAGGGCCTTCGCGAAGAAGGGATTCTCCGGGGAACTCATCCAGTTGACCAGTTTCAGACGGGGATCTTCATCGGGTGAAATCTCGCCCACAGAATCTCCCAGGGCAACAGGCTTCAGCATTTCACCTGATTTGACATTCTTTGCCTGAGCTATACCCCGCTGGTGGAAGATCAGGTCTTCTCCCTGAACGCCGGTAGGCTTGCGACCAATCTGTGAGAAGAACGCGGCCAGACCGTAATAGTCGTCCTGGCTCCAACGTTCGAACGGATGGTGGTGGCACTGAGCACACTGCATACGCACTCCCAGAAACAGCTGGGCGATATCTTCGAGCTGTTCCTTGGGGTCCTTAACCCGTTTGTACCAGGCGACTGGCGGATTGCTGACGACGGTTCCGGTTGCGCCCAGCAGCTCGCGAACAAGTTGATCGTAGGGCACGTTGGCCAGCATGCTGTCGCGGATCCAGGCGTGGAAAGCAAAGTTCGGAGTAATATCGCTGGCGGCGTCCCGACGGTTTTTGAGGAGCGGAGTCCATTTGGATGCGAAGTAATCCGCATAGTTCGGGCTCTGCAGCAGACGCTCTACAAGTTTGTCCCGCTTGTCGGCTTCGGTGCTGGCCAGGAATGTTTTTGTTTCTTCTTCTGTGGGAAAACGACCACAGATATCAATCGTCACCCGGCGGAGGAAGGTTGCATCGTCACAGACTGGTGAAGGAGGAATGCCCAGCTCTTTGAGGTTGGCAAACACATATTGATCGATGAAATTCTTTTCGCTGGGGACTTTCTGAATCGGGGCGTTGAGAGGGATCGCTGCGGTAAAGACCGCGATCTTTCCCTGGTAACGAACCATAATGGCGACTTTACCCGGGATGTCGTTGACTTTGACAAGCCCTGCTTCGTCGACGTCCGCCATCGATTTAATGTTGGATTCATATAACGCGGTGTGCGTTACGTTACGGGTTGAACCGTCGGAATATTTGGCGATGGCCTTGAGTTGCTGTTTTTCGCCCATCTCAACCAGACCGCGTTCGGGCTGCACTTCGACGGAGACCAGTTCCGGCTCAGCGCCGGTCTTCCATTTCGCGCCTTCTTCAATCCAGCGCTGAATCAACTGGTAACCTTCGGAATCCCGATTCAGTCGCTTGCCGCCGCCATGTGGTGTTTCGTTGGTCGCTTTGGTCAGCAGCAGACTCTGGGTAGGAGCGACAGGAAACAGACGTCGTCCGTGTGCTTCCTTAACCAGACTGTCGTAATCTTCGAGCGGTTCGAATCCCAGCAGCGAGAGCTGAAAACCGTTCTGCCCTCCCCCTGCTTTCGCATGACAGGTTCCCATGTTACAGCCTGCTTTCGTCAGGATGGGAATGACATCATTCACAAAACTGACCGGCTGTTTTACGTCTTCCGCACGGGTGGCACTACTGAGATAAAGTGAGGCCAGCAGAAGAGTCAAACCGAAAAATAACCGACGCGTCGATACTGCTTGAGGCAAGATATTCATGGCGGCTCTGATTGAGGTGGGATTGAGTGTTGGAGGGATGCTTAATATAGCGCTATCTCTATATAAAACCTTACTAATGTGAATCGACACTGTCAATATTTAAGTTTAATTAAGTACTTGAACTTTCCCTTGTTTCCGTCACTGAGGCAAACAGAAAATGAGCGGAAAAATCGACCCGCTGATCGATATTCCCGCTCACGTACGGATTTAACGAGATGTTGTCAAAACGCCTCAGCTTCAGGCGTCTCCGCCGACGGTTGGCACCGGTTTGTTCAGGATCTCGGATACGATCCGGGCTGGACGATTATTAGTAATCATTTGCTCCTGTCCGTTATAGAAGAAGAGCAACTTCTGATGATCGAGCCCAAACAGCCGCATGATGGTTGCCTGGAAGTCGTTGGGGGTGACCACATTCTCGACGGCCTTGTGGCCGAATTCATCGGTTTTACCGAAGGTCATCCCCGGCTTGATTCCGCCGCCGGCCAGCCAGATACTGAAGCCCTGCCCGTTGTGATCGCGTCCCGCTTTCTTGGGATCGCCATGATCCTGGGTCACAGGCAGACGACCGATTTCGCCCCCCCAGTGGACCAGCGTGGAATCCAGCATCCCGCGCTGTTTGAGGTCTTTAACGAGTGCCGCCGCCGGTTGATCGGTGCGACCACAGATCGCGGGCAGCCCCGTAATGATACTGCTGTGATTATCCCACGGCTGACCTCCCAGGAAGAGCTGCACGAACCGAACGCCCCGCTCTACCAGTCGCCGGGCAATCAGACAGCGCGTACCATAGTCGCGGGTCTTGGGATTGTTCAAACCGTACATTTCCTGAGTCGCCTGCGTTTCCTGTGACAGGTCGAGCGCTTCGCGGGCTGCGGTCTGCATCCGCGCTGCGAGTTCGTAGCTGGCAATGCGTGCTTCAAGATCGGACTCATGCGGATGCTGCTCATAATGTTTGCGGTTCAAAGACTGCAGCAGTTCCAGGTTCTGTGCCTGAAGATCTCCCTGCAGATGCGCGGGTGCATCCAGATTCAGAATCCGCGGCTCCTTGGGCCGCAGTACGGTTCCCTGGAACAGCGAAGGCATGAACCCGTTGGACCAGTTCGTGACGCCGTCTACAGGCAGTCCGCCCGGATCGGTGAGTACCATGTACGCGGGCAGGTTCTGCGATTCCGATCCGAGACCGTATACCAGCCAGGAACCGAGATTCGGTCGCCCGACAACGCCGGGAATGCCGCCGTGAAAATAACGGATGGAAACTTCGTGTCCATTGGCCCCGGTGTGCATTGAACGAATCAGGCAGATATCGTCGGCGACCTCCCCCAGGTGCGGCAGCAGCTCTGAGAGTTCGGTGCCACATTCACCATGTTTGCGAAATTTCCAGGGACTGCCCAGCAGCTTCTTACTGGCTTCATTCACGAAGCTGTATTGAATGTCCCCTTTGAAATCGGTGCCGCTGTACTTGGACAGCTCCGGCTTGGGATCGGTCAGATCCATGTGCGCCGGTCCGCCATGCTGGAACAGCGAGATCATCGCTTTGGCCTGTGGTGCCATTGGTGCGGGTTTCGGCTTCAGGTCGAAGTGTTCCTGCTCCGCGGTCACGCTTTTGGGGCGTGCCTGGGCCTGCTCCTGGTTCAACAGCCAGGCCAGGGCAACCGAGCCAATCCCCATCGCATTTTCTGCCAGAAACTGTCGTCTGCTGAAAAACTGTGTCATCAGTAACTCACCTGATTGAAAGGATTATCTGCACTGGCATCGCACGCGCATTCTGCACCGCGATGCAGCAGCATTTTACTAATCGATGTATAAAAACTCGTTGGAACTCATCAGTGTCTGGCAGAGATTGGTCATCGTCTGCCGAACCGGGGTGACTCCCTTGGGCAACTGATCGGGATGCTGCTGCAACCAGGCCAGCTGGTTTCCAATGAAGCGGATCACCATCTGCAATTCGTCGTCCGTTGGTTTGCGACAGTAAGCCAGTTCAAACGCGTACGAGGCCTGAGCGGGCAGACTTTTCTGCGGTGGTTCCGGTCCCCGAAACTCGGCTGCTGAATCCCATTTGAAAGTCGGACCGCCTTCAGACTTGAGCGTCAGTTGCAGCCCCCAGGAGAAAGAATCGAAGCCGGTATTGCCATTGCAGCCCGTGATGAAATCAATCGTGTCTCCCTGTTGCACAGCCAGTGAAGCCACGTTCGTATCGGCGGCGTTGTGAAACACTTTCCACTCACCAGCCAGACCGGAACGGCTGGAGAGAACCAGCGCCTGGACGCCGTCCCCGTTTTCGTTTCCATGCTGCATTTTGCCTGTGACAGACAGTGTGCCCGCTGCGGGCGCGGTCCAGCGACGGACTGCGGCATATTTCGTAGCGGGATGCCCCCCGCCGGCATTCAGAGTGACCCAACCCAGTTGCGGATCTGGAAGTTTAGGACCTCCCTGCCAGCTGGATCCGGTCCAGTGCGGCAGCGGTGTAAATTCACTGGCCAGCGATTTCGTGTCAGCCAGGCTGCGATAGCCATAACTCCAGACAGGCTTTGCCGTCGCGGGGAGTGCCGGCAGTTGTGCCAGCGTTTCCGGTTTCAGTTCAGGTGCTTCCCTGGCCAGTTTTTCCGCCAGCTTGCCGGATTGTGAGAGGATAAAGCTCCCGTTCATCAGCATCAGCGACTGAGTCGCCACGGTCGAACTGGAGCGACGCTCACAGTTGGTTTCCATCACAGGCGCATCGAAGGTCTGCAGCATGCCGACCGGCTGACTGCGGCGGGCCATGACATACAGGCTGCGGCGATGCTGCTCGCCCGACACCACGATCTGGCCGAAGTCGTCTTCTTTAATACTGACCGGCGCCCCATACAACTGCTCGTCGAGTTGACCGGTCACTTTCAACATCCGGTCGCGGATCGTTTCTGCTTCGAGTCGCAGGATCGGCTTCCGCCAGTAGTAATGGTTGTCCGGATCAATCGATTCTTTACTGGGATCGGGGGCTCCCTCCTGACGATAGGCAGTGGAGAGCATGATGGTTTTATGCAGTTTCTTCAGATCCCACCCCTGTGCCATGAACTCAGCAGCAAGCCAGTCCAGCAGTTTTTCATGGGTGGGACTCGCTCCCAGTTTTCCGAATTCACCCGGCGTCGCCACGATGGCTCGACCAAAGTGATGCATCCAGAAACGGTTGACCAGAACGCGGGCCACCAGGGGATGTTCGCCGCTGGTCAGCCAGCGGGCAAAGGCCAGCCGCCGTCCGGTGGTCGGAAGAGACGCATCATTCTCGGGGAACAGCTGCTGTTGATCCGGCGGGGAGACGACTTTCAAACCTCCCGGTTTGATCTCCTGCTGAGGCTGACGGTAATCGCCCCGATGGAAGAGCTTTGTCACCGGTACATGACCAGGAGGCTCAACGGCGACCCGCAGAAATTCTTCGACCGGTTTCTTCTGGCGAATCTCTGCGATCTTTTTGTCGAACTCCTGCATCTCTTCTCGGGACTTCGGAATATACTGATAGAGCACCCCGGGCGTGATATTCACACTCGGGTGTTTCTTGAGCAGCTCATTCTGTTCTGCGGTCCGCTTGTCTTTCGGCGTGTCGTAGGCAGCCTTCAGCTGTTCGCGGAGCGGTGATTCATATTTCTTGAGCTCCGTCTCCAGCGCCTGTGCCATATACCTGGCCTGGACTTCATTTTTCTCAGCCAGCACCTTCTGTGCTTCCGCCTCGACCTTGGCTGCCTCCGCACGATCAGCTGCCGTGTAGAGCGAAATCCGTCGCTGCTGTGGTGTCTGCCATTTCTGCCAGTCGAAGGTGGGTTCAAAAATCGCCCGTAACGCGAAGTAATCGGACTGCGGAATCGGATCATAGCGGTGATCGTGACACTGCGCACATGCTACACTCAACCCCAACAGTGAAGACCCCACAATTTTCATCGTGTCGGCAATCACCTGGTTGCGTGCCTCCGGGTTATTACTGCCACTCCCGGTTCCATCGGCGGCCATCCGCAGAAAGCCGGTCGCGCTGAGCAGTTCGATCTGCTGTGGAGTCAGGTCCCCTTCCCGCTTGCCCGCCAGTTCATCGCCCGCCAGCTGTTCGGTGATAAACTGATTGAAGGGTTTGTTTTCATTCAATGATTTAATGACATAGTCGCGGTACTTCCAGGCCCAGGGTCGGACATCATCTTTAACCGTGTAGCCTTCTGAGTCTGCATAGCCGGCGACATCCAGCCAGTGACGCGCCCAGCGTTCCCCGTAGTGAGGCGATGCGAGCAGTTCGTCCAGCAGACGTTCATACCAGCCCTCCGATTGATCCGCGAGTGCTTTCTGCATCTCCGCGGGGCTGGGGGGCAACCCCAGCAGATCGAAGTAAGCCCGTTTGATCAGCGTGCGTCGATCGGTGTCCGGCGAGAAAGTGAGTCCCTCAGGCATCGCCTGTAAGAGCAACGCATCAATGGGAGTCCGCACTCGGCGATTCTCTTTTACTTCCTGAGAGAGCTCGGGACGTTTAATCGGCTGGAAGGCCCAGTAGGCGCGTTCTTCAGGTGTGATGCCTAACCCGACCCCAATCGATTCGGGTTCGGGACGCGCGGTCTTCGCACCGGCGGCGATCCAACGCTTGAGGATTTCAATTTCGTGCTTCGGAACGCGGGCTTCGCCAGGAGGCATATCGCCACTTTCAATACGCTCCATCAGGTAGCTCTCATCCGGTTTCCCGGGGATGATCGATTCTCCCGAATCGCCGCCTTTGATCAGGAAACGGACGAGCCGCAGATCGAGCCCCCCTTTGAGGTCCTTGGTCGCGCCATGACAGTCATAACAATGGGCGCGGAAGATGGGCCGAATGTGTTCTTCGTACGTCAGTTGTTCCGGCTGCTTCGTCTCTGCAGAAACGGTCGTCGCCAGAGCCGTCAGTAATGGCAGAATGAGACAGATGCGTTTCAATCCAGTAGTCATCAATAACTCCGTTGGAGTGAGCATGGTGGGAACTCGCTTACGCAAGGTGGGATCTCTCTATTAAGAGTAATTCACAGACGGATAACATGCAATGATCTTGATATGTTCATCTGCTGCAGACCATCCATTAATATCGACGAACTTCCCCAGAGGAATCGAACCTCAACACACTATTATACCATGATTTATGCAGTTCCCTCCGGAAAGTTCGCCCGGTTTACCAGCGATTGAGATCCAGCCGGTTCTTCATGCATTTCATTCATGGTCGACATACCATACAATGCGAATATCACATTAACGTGCGGAGACATGCATCAATGGAAGTCGATCAGTTACGCTATTTTCTGAGGGTCGCAGAGCGGGGAAATTTTACCCGGGCGGCGGAAGAACTGAATATTTCTCAGCCGGCCCTGAGCCGCTCGATCCAGAAACTGGAAGAAGAACTGGGCCAGCCGGTCTTCGAACGCAAGACCCGCTCGGTCGCCCTCACCGACGCCGGCACCCTGCTCCAGTCACGAGCACAGCAGATTCTGGCTTTGATTGAAGATACCAAAGCCGAGATCTCGGATGATGGCCGCAGTGGCCAGATTCGCATCGGGGCAATCCCGACTATCGCCCCGTTCTTTTTACCGGACCTGCTGCGACAGTTTTCCACGGAATTCCCGGCGGCCTCGATTATCGTGCAGGAGGACACCACAGACCATTTACTGAAGCGGTGTACCCAGGGAGAAATCGACCTGGCCATTCTGGCGTTACCGGTCCCGGCGAAATATCTGGAGGTCGAAGAGCTGTTTCAGGAAGAACTGCTGCTGGTTCTGCCCCCCGATCATCCACTGGTCAACAAACCACAGATTCGGTTGAACGATATAAAAGCGCTCCCATTCGTGTTGCTCGATGAAGCGCACTGCCTGTCTGATAATATTGTCTCGTTCTGCCGTCAGCGTTCGTTTCATCCGGTGGCCGTCGAACAGACGAGCCAGCTGGCGATGGTGCAGGAACTGGTCTCGCTTTCGCATGGCATTTCGATGGTCCCGCAGATGGCACGCAAACTGGATCAGAGTGATCGCCGTGTCTATCGTTCGATGAGCGGTATCAAACCGGTGCGTAAAATCGCGATGGTCTGGAACCCGTATCGCTTTCAGAGTCGCCTGCTGCAAGCATTCCAGGAACGTCTCAGAACATACGCCAGACAACAGGATGCCTGTCCCAGTTAGTAACACTAAGGGCATTCACCTCAGACAACAGATCATGCACGCCGGTTATCGCAACTATACGCAGATAGTATTAGACACGCTGATCACAGCCCAATATAGTTCAGTAATGAGAGTTCTGCCAAAGCATGTAGAGCCTCGTCTCATAGAAGAATTGCTAATAAAATCCTTTCAAGGAGTGACACGATGAATCAGAAGCCGACGCTGACTACCACCGGCGGTGCCCCTGTTCCCGATAATCAGAATTCCCTCACCGCAGGCCCGCGCGGACCAGTGCTGCTGCAGGACTACCAGCTGCTCGAAAAGCTCGCGCACCAGAACCGGGAGCGGATCGCCGAACGCGTTGTGCATGCGAAAGGCTGGGGCGCGTATGGCACACTGACCATCGAAGGCGACATCAGCAAATACACGAAAGCCAAAGCACTGCAGCCCGGCACCAAAACTGAAATGCTGGCCCGCTTCTCTACCGTAGCCGGCGAAGCGGGTGCCGCTGATGCAGAACGGGACGTCCGCGGCTTTGCCCTCAAGTTCTACACCGAAGAGGGTAACTGGGATATGGTCGGCAATAACACGCCGGTCTTCTTTGTTCGCGATGCCTTTAAATTCCCCGATTTCATCCACACCCAGAAACGGCATCCCAAAACCAACCTGCGGTCTCCCACCGCGATGTGGGACTTCTGGTCTCTCTCACCCGAATCGCTGCACCAGGTGACGATTCTGTTTTCAGATCGGGGTCTGCCCACCGACGTACGGCACATGAACGGTTACGGCAGCCATACCTACAGTTTCATCAACGAGAAAAACGAACGCTTCTGGGTCAAGTTCCACTTCAAAACGCAGCAGGGACACAAGCACTGGACCAACGAGGAAGCGGAAGAGGTGGTTGGCAAAACCCGCGAAAGCACGCAGGAAGATTTATTCTATTCCATCGAACAGGGTGAGTTCCCCAAATGGAATTTCCAGGTACAGATCATGCCCGAGACCGATGCGGATGAAACGCCTTACAACCCGTTTGACCTGACGAAAGTCTGGCCGCACGGCGATTACCCGCTGATCCATGTCGGCACGCTGGAACTGAACCGCAATCCCGAAAACTATTTCGCGGAGATCGAACAGGCGGCGTTCTCTCCGTCGAACGTGGTGCCCGGGATTGGTTACTCGCCCGACAAAATGTTACAGGCCCGCGTCTTCTCCTATGCGGACGCCCACCGGCACCGCCTGGGCACACATTACGAAGCCCTGCCCGTCAACGAGCCACGGTGCCCCGTGCATCACTATCACAAAGACGGTGCAATGCACTTCAAATCGAACGGCTGCCCCGTGGACGCCTATTACGAACCGAACTCCTTCAACGGACCGGTTGAACGTCCCGATGTCGCCGAGCCGCCTCTGCAGATTTCGGGCGATGCAGACCGCTACGATCACCGTGAAGGCAACGACGATTACTCACAACCCCGTGCCTTGTTCAATCTGTTCGACGACGGACAGAAATCGCGGCTGTTCTCCAACATCGCCGCAGCCATGCAGGGCGTGCCCCAGGAAATTATCGACCGCCAGCTCAAACACTTCGAACTGGTCGACCCGGCGTATGCAGAGGGTGTGCGGGCGGCATTGAACGCTTCCTGATAAACGAGCGTCTTAAAAAGACAAAGCCTCATCCGATCCTGTTTCCGGATGAGGCTTTGTCATCTTCAGCACTCATTTTCTTCTACCAGTGCGCGGGTAAGAACCAGTGTCCTGTATTCGACCAACCCAGAAACAGACGTGCCTCCGGATCAGTGTGTAGCGGCTTACCATCCAGAGCCAGTTTCAATCCTGCCATGGCTGGCTGAAATCGCCCCCGAATGGAATCAGGCTGTTGTTTCCACCACGAATCAGCCCAGACACGAAATTCCTGCAATTCCGCTTCCGGGAGAAATGACAGATAGAAAATCATCTGTCTCCAAGCATAAGCGGAATTTTTGCAGACGATCAGTGCCGCGTGACGAGAAGGAGAGTTCACATGTAACTGCGAACCAATCCACTGCAGGCAGCATCGAGCCATCTCAGACAGGTGCGGTTTCAGAGTGTCAACCAGATTCAGTGATTGAAACAGGACTGCCAGATTTTGTGTCGTGATAATCTGTTGCTGTTCAATGAGCATCCCATTCAGGGCGACGCTCCACGAGCCGGATTGAACCCCCGAGCGCGATTCACAGAGCTGAATCAATATCTGGTCTCTCTGCCGAGATAAACTTGTCGACGGCAAATCCAATAGCATCTGATAATCCAGATCATAATATCTCTGATACAAAGTGCCCATCAGCAACTCAGCTGAAACTCTCGCTGCCTCCAGGTACTTGGAAGTAAAAACTCCCATAAATATATCAGCCGCAATTTCGTCAACCAGCTTCAGATCCACTTTAGCTGCTCGCGCAAGAGATCGTATTTCCTGTAACAGCTTGTTGGGTATGATTGTCTGCGGAAAAGACAGTAATGTCAGCGTACAAACTTCCTGCAGGGTTTCCCGGGCGATTTCCTGATCTGAAAGATTCTCATCCCGGAACTGATTCATCGCGGTTACCCAGGGAAGCTCTTCCAGACGTACCTGATGCTCCAGGTTCAACAGCAGTAAAGACCGACGACGACTGAATGACTGATAAACCGCAGAATATAATTGCTTTAAACTCGGATCGCGGATTCCCATGGCGCGCAATTGTGCTGTTATCTGAGGAAGAACTTTCGCCAGAGTCTCTCCAGATGTGATCACCCCACTTCGAACCAGTACTTCAATCGTATCGATCCGACAACGTTCCAGCTTTCTTAGTAAGCAGTCCGGCACTTTCGTTTCTGCTGGAATACCATACTCTTGTGACTCCTCTGCTGAGGCTTGCTGCACGACTTCGATCAGATCTTCCAGACCGTTTTCCTGCGGATACTGCTTGAGCCGCTCCTGCAGCAGACGGGCCAGATCATAGTAATGCACTGTCTGCGCCTGGTGTTCCTGTCGGTCGCGGATTTCGCGACAGCGGGTAGATTCGGGTGTACCACGGCGGTTGACATAACGTGCCAGCAGACTTCGTATCCGTACACGGTCCCGTTCCGACAGGGTACCAGCGTCTGCCAGAAACTTTTCCAGAAAGCCGCGCAGCTGCGGAAAGTTTTCTTTCTTCCGGTCAGGCTTGCCGCACAAGCGATGGACCTTGCGCAGGGCTGCATACTCGTCAAGTAAATGATGTGCCCGCACGGTCCACCCTTCAGGGAGAATCTCGAACGGGTAGCCGCCAGCCGCTTTGCCTTTCTGGTTCAGGAAAGGAGCTTCTCCGTCGACTGTTTCAAGGAACAGAGATACCGTTCGGTCATAGAGCGGCGTCCAGACCGTCAGCGCTTCGCGTTGTGCCAGGATGCGTTCGTTGGGTCGCACCTGCTGCAGGTTCCGTCGTGTCTCCTGCACGGTTTGCAGACTGACTCGAGAACTGGAACTCAGCGGCTGAGCAGCGGGAATGGGAAAGAAACGCAGTTTTCCAAAAAAAGGAGTGATCACGTCCAGCAGTTCACGTGCCTGCACCGCCTTCCCCTGATCCAGCAGCCAGGCAACCACCAGTAATGCCCCCTCTTCAGGAACTTCAACCCGATAACAGCCTGAGGATAACAGGCCCGACAGCCAGGCGAGACCTTCCTCGGTCAAGAAAAACAGATTCAGGGCCTGTCGTAAGTCGTCTCCCTGCGGCAGTGAAAATTTTTGCTGCAGTTGCCGTTCGTGATCGCGAATCGCCCCGCCTGCGGAATAATTTCCTGTGGCAAATCCACCCGTAACGACTTCGAGCGTCACCCAGGCAGGAGTATTTGCCAGGGGTGTGCGTGAACCGACTTCAATCTCACCAGATACGAGTCCCTGATAAGCCTGGACCCATTTCGCAACCTTCTCTCTGGCCCGCCGGGAGATGTCCGGGTTGGGATGCTCTTCCCAAGTGGTTAACGCTTTGGCGATCTGTCCCAGGGCATAACCGGGGTTGATCTCCAGTGCAGGCATTTCATCCAGGTTTTCGTCTTGCATGATCGTGACATCGCTTTAGAAAAGGTCCGGGGGCTGGACTTGAACCAGCACCCTCTCGGATATCAGCCGAGTGTTCTATCCTTAAACTACCCCGGAATAAAATTCTGTCTGAGTGGCTTTCTGAATAGTCAAACCACACATCTCAATAGTGTACATAAACTAGATTACGTTCGAAACTTCCCTCCCGATGGTTTCCCGTCGGGAGGGAGTTTTCTTTACAAACTACTTTTTACCAGCTGCCCGTTTCTGATGCCGCTGGTAATCTTCGTAACGGATTTTGGCAATCCGACTACGGTCTGCAGTACGCACCACCAGGCCTTCCGGTCTGCCGCCGGCTTCTGTGTCCAGAGCGACCAGCGTCGCAGGCAGGATTGACTCCAGCCACGCATGCGTATCCGAAATGGATGTCGGCAGTGGTTCCCGCAGTTCGATTCGCGGCGTCAGCTGCAGTTCCAGTGACGCAGCCAGATCGTCCAGTTCCGGTTCCGCTAGAAACGGCTGGCCGCCGTTCTCGCGCCAGGCAGCAATCGCTTCACGGCTGGTATCCAGGTGCGCCATCGCGATCCGGCTCACATCGAACACACGATAACCATACTCGCGCTGACTCGTGTACTGTTTCGCAGCTGCGGTCGTTTTACCGCCGTACGTTTCCAGATAGACGACGGTGATGACATCCGCGGGCGTGGAAACCGTCTCCACGATCCGGTCCGCGGTCGGCTTGAGTGTTTCCACAATCCCCAGGGCGGGGTTGTGAATCAGATCGCCCCGCGCATGCAACAGCTCTTCGCGACTGCCAATCAGGTAGCATCCATCGGGCATCAGAATGATCCGGCTGTTGGTACCGTCCACCTTTTCCGTTGCGATCAGCGGCTCTCCGTTGAAGTCGACAGTCTCTGCCAACAGAGCGCCCCGTTCTCCGAGCGCATGATACGTGGGGATCGAAGGGTACTTCGTCGCACTGTTCAGTTTCGTCAGATCCAGTTCGCGTGTTGATCGCATGTTACTTCCTGTTTGGTTTTTGCTTATTTCATGTCTGACACCAGTCAGTGACCAGTGCCGCATACCGTTCCCAGATGAGCGGGAAGCGGGTGACATTCGGAATGTGATTCACTTCCAACAGATACTTCTGTCCGTCATCGCCAACGATATAATCATTGGCAATCACGGGTAGATCGAAATACCGGGCCAGTGCCCGGGTGTCGTCCGCGAGTTCCACGTCGACTTCCATGAAGTCGGCCGTTGGATCATGGATCGATTTCAACCAGTCGTCTCCAGCCAGTCGAATCTGTAACACTTCTTCGCCCAGCAGGACCACGCGCACCGCGTCCCCCGGATAAAAGGGTTCCAGCGTACTGCTGAATTCGGCCCGCCACTCTCCCTGGATTCGCGCCTTATTCTCACCGCAATGCCAGTTGCCCCACTTGGCCACCTGCTCTGTCTGTAGATTCACCACGCTTCCCGCGGGGACGTAACCGCGCCCCCTGCCGGGATAGCGTGTCTGTGACAGCGCACGCACCAGACAGGCCTGTTTATCTCGGCAGGCGAGCATTCCCAGTGGATTAGGAAAACAGGGGCCGCCCCACAGAGCGAGCGCCACAAACAGTTCCTGATCCTCTTCGAAGATCCCGTGAAAAATCACACGATCTACGCGGGACTGCCAGCCCCCCTGTTCGTTATCGACGTACAGTTGCCCGTCCTCAACCCGGTGACCGGGTAGAGAGGGATGCGCCGTGACGCGACCTGAAATCCGCTGTTTTAAAACGGTAATTTCGGGTTCGTCGAATCCAATCAGACAGACGTGTTCCTGCATCGTAATGTCCCTGAGAATAGCAGTGGAATTAACAGACTTCAGGCACAGCAAAGATGACATCTGAACGCAGCGCGTACTTGATGCCCGTCTGCACCGTGTTACCTGAATGATAAAGTTCGTGCGGAAAGATCACGGCCAGTCCGGTTTCCGGTACGACCTGATTGTGATCAAACGTGGTTTCCCCACCCGTATACTCGTTGTTGAGATAAAACAGCACCGTGTAAAATGTCCGGCGGGTTTCGCTCCATTCGTAGGCAAAGTCTTCATGCCGACGGAACTGTTCGCCCGGCAGATATTTGTAACAGCGCAGCACTTCATTCAGTCCGCACGGCTGAAACTCAGCCAGGGGTGAACTCAGATGCGGATACGGGGTGAATTCATCCGTATAAACGTCTGTCAAAGCGGGAACATGCTGCTGCAGACGCTGCCAGTAAGTGTCTGCCAGTTCCTGATCCGTGAAGACGCAACGGGCGCGGACCACGCGGTCTCGATCGCCGGAGAGCTGTTCTTTAAAGCCCTGCTGTTCCAGACGTTCGATGAGCGCAGCACATTCTGTCGCGCTGAGGAAGTTTCTTACCTGGATAATGCGTCTCATCGGTCTCTCTCATTTTGCTTTCTCGATCGGTGAATGGGCTCTGATTATTTTATAAAGAATGGACCGGAGGGGAATCGAACCCATCACATAGACTTTGCAAAAGTCCATCGCCGCCCTTGGTACATGCCAGCCCTGGAAATAGAAATAGCAGAGCCCGGAATCGAACCGGGTATTCCAACCTTATGAGAGTCGGCCGGGCACCTGCCCCTCTGCGTCAATGTGCGTGATCATGATGAATCAGTGTCGATGAAGATCGCAACTCGCCAGAAGAGGACAGGAATTCGGAAGCGTGTGGCTCTCAGACGCCACAACGAACAACAGGCTGAAAATCAAAACAACCCGCAGGTTGTTCAGAATCCAGCAGAAAGACGCAGGGACCCCTTTTCAGGTTCGCAGACAGCGGCCGATTTTCAGAATTAAATTTCAATCAGCGTGGGAACGTGACTGCCGCCGGTACTGTGTAGGAGTCTGATCCCGTTCGCGACGGAAGACCTGATTCATGACTTCGGTACTGGAGAATCCAGCAGCCCGTGCGATACGAGGCATGGGCCAGTCGGTATCACGCAACAGTTCCTGCACGCGGACCAGCCGAATACGCCGGATCTCAGCGGCAGGCGTACGCCCCAGATGACGTTGAAAACGCTGCTCCAGTGCACGTCGTGAGACAGGCACTTTTTTGAGTACGTCGGACACATCGATGGGAGTCGTCGCGGCTTCCCGGATATAACGGACCGCTTCGGCCAGCAGTGGATCATCGAAGGCCACCGTATCCGTCGACCTGCGTTCAACCACACCCAGTGCTGGAACCAGCCGGACCGAACGAGAGACGTTTTTTCCACTCAATAGCAGATCAAGCTGCTCCGCGGCTTCATACCCCACCCGTCGAGGATCGGCATCGATACAGGAAAGTGGCGGATTCGAAATCTCAGCCAGCAGCGGATCATCTTCGCCACAAAGAACGGCTACTGACTCGGGCACATTCAAACCACACGACCAGCAGGCATCGGTCACTGCGTAGGCACTCTCGATATCAGCGGCAAAGATGCCCACCGGTAGCGACAGCGAAGTGAGCCAGCGTTTCATTTCAGTAAACGTCGGCTGTTTGCGCGCCCGTCCGCCTGCACTGAGTGTGTGCAACATGGCACAGGTGTGTCCCTGTGATTTCAAGCGTTCCGTGAATCCCAGACCACAGGTATCGGTGTAATGCGGTTGTGTCACCAGCCCCAGGTAGGCGAAATGATTAAAGCCACGTTCCAGCAGATAATCTGCGGCCCAGCCTCCGACCAGACGCTCATCCGCAACGACCTGAGAAAAATGAAAACCGGATACCACACTCCGCGAGACGTTAATCACCGGCACACCCAGTTTTTGCAATTCACGGGCCTGGGAACGCTGGGTCACCCGAGCAATCACGCCATCCGGCTTCCAGTGCCGTGGAATCCGCCAGCGTTCCCGCACGCCGCGTGGCTGGACGAGCAGACTCCAGCGTTGATGCTCCTGCGCGTATTGCACCACGCCTCGAATCAACTGAGAGCTGAAACCGGTCGACGTATTAATCTGCAATGCCACGCGGGGAGCCGCACTCATGTCGTCACCTGTTGCTGACTGCGCATATCCTAAAGACTTTTGCGCATTTTATCATAGAGATCAAATAGTGCCATAGGCTAGTGTGAATTAACCGGAGTGCGGGACTTTTTGATGTCTGTTCCTCGCTCCAGCAGTTTCAGAACCACTGAGTCTGCATTGCTTCTAACTGATGAGAAAGGACCTTCATTCGCCATGTTCCAGCTTCGTCCTCGAACCGGTTTGCACTTCTTTTTTCTGAGTACGTTCATCCTCTGCCTCGCTATTGTCAGTCAGTCTGAACTGTTCGCTCAGAATCCCGGCTTTGCCAAAGAGCCGGTAATTGTCGAATACGATGTCGATCCCGCCTGGCCGCATTACCCCGAGCACGTCAGCAAAAAAGGCTGGGTGTCGGGGCTGGCTGTCGATGATCAGGATCAGGTCTGGTTCTTCAAGAAAGGTCCGGATCCGGTGCAGGTCTATACCGCCGACGGCAAGTTTGTACGAACCTGGGGGAAAGACAATTTCGTTAACCCGCATCAGTTGCGCATTGATCATGCAGGAAATATCTGGGTCACCGACTTCGGCCTGCATATCGTGCAGAAATATACTCCGGAAGGCAAACTGCTGATGACGCTGGGAGTGCGGGGTGAGAAGGGACAGGATGAAACGCACTTCAACATGCCGACCGACATGGCGATCACCAGATCAGGTGACATTTTCGTAACGGACGGCTATGGTAACCGGCGGATCGTGCATCTGGACAAAAACGGGAAGTTCATCAAAGCCTGGGGAGAGTATGGATCCCAACCGGGGCAATTCATTCTGCCTCATGCGATCGTCGTTGACTCCCAGGGAAAACTGTATGTCGCTGACCGTAACAGCGGCCGTATCCAGATTTTCAATCAAGAGGGGAAATTCCTCGACCAGTGGAGTGGCTTGTTGATGCCCTGGGGACTTTCGGTGACTGCGGATGACCATCTCTGGATCTGTGGTTCATCACCCCACTGGTGGAAACGACATGGCAAATATCCGGAGTACAAGGACCAGCTCTTCCTGAAACTCGCGAACGACGGACACGTGAAAAGCCTGTGGACAATTCCGCTGGGCGATATCGGCGAAGACAAAAATAATCCCAAAGTCTCACAACTCAAGCCCGGCGAAGCAGTGGGGGTGCACTGCATCGCTCAGGATTCGAAAGGCAACGTCTACGTCGGAGACATCTATGGCGAGCGGGCACAGAAATTCATTCCGATTACCAAGCGTTCTGAAGAAGCAGACGGTACCGATCCTGGACCACAGTAACGAGAGATGGAGAATCAGAGAATGCGTATCGCTACTGAATTAGTCCTGAAACTGATCTGCCTGCTTCTACTGATTGCCTCCGCCACAAACGCAGAAGCGGGAAAACCGGCGGTATGGCTCTCCGAGCGAAACACTGAAGCACCTTTCTGCTACCGGGCCGGCGGCCAGCGCACATGGCCGCTGATCTCAGGTAAGTTGACCACGGACGATCAGATCCTGCTCAAGGCGGAACAGGAAGGCAAACTTCTGGCGGAAGGGCCCCAACTGGACTTCGAGGGTTATGCGATCTCAGTCTCCATGGATGGCAGACTCCATATTACATCTGCAAACAAAACAGACAGCGACTCATTTCAGCTCTCCATCATACTCCTGCATCAAGAGAAGATCCTGCAGACACAGGTACTTCAAGTCTACCCTGCTCCGCCCGACCGCCCCATCAGTTACCTGTCCGACCAGTTGGATGATCTCATTCGCATCTTCTGGGACAATGAGACGAGCCAGTGGAAACCTGTGGATAAAAGTGCCTTCGATCAATACTTCCGCCGCCTGCAGGCACACGGAGTCTCCAGGCTGATTGTCTGGCTGGGTGCTTACCCCGTCATTGAAAACCCTGGCAATTATCCGGCCGCCGACTGGGAACTGCATGCGAAACAGGCGCGGGCCATCCTGAACAGTGACGCGTTGAACCGGGTCATGTATGGACGCCGCGGGCATCGGGTGGCGTATCAATGGCACGGTTTCATCATGCAGTTTCGGCTGCATCCCGAGTGGGGAAACTGGTATGCGCAGAGCGCGGCGGATCACGGTATCTCCCTGACCGCCACCTTCAGGCCTTTTGAGCAGGGACTCATGAAATATCTGGTTGTCCCCGCCTTTGATGAACAGGGCGCGTTTCTCTGGAACTTTCTACCCTACGCGACACCGACCGCCAATTTCAGCCCCGAGACAACGGCATTCGCGCATTACCGCAAACTGTTTGAAGCAGCAGGGAAAGCGGACAAAACTGAAGTCGTGAGTCTGACCTTCGAGAGTGTTCCCGAATCGAAGCCGCAGGAATTGACGAAAGACGATTTGAAGATTTTTGCAACTGACGCGCCGCCAATCGCGAACGATTCGTTTGTGCTCGTGCGGAATGCGAAAGGTGAATTCCAATTGCAGACCTACGCCACCATCGCTGAGCGGGTGACAGCGCAACGGCGGGAGCTTGAGGGTTGGACACTAAATGTTTTAAAGGATGGTGAGATTCAGATCAACGGCCTTCAGCGACCGCAGGGCAGCCGTTATCTGGTGATTGAGTCGGGGAGTCCGTTTTCCGGAAAGGTCCAGTTACCGGCAGAGTTACCGATCTCGGCGCATGCGAAAGCAGGCAACCGTGTGGGTCGTTTCAATGCGTACTGGGCACTGGAGGAAACCAGTCCGGAAAACGCGACGACCCGCATTGCCGGTATCACTCCCGCGGGCGGATACCGCACTGACTTCCAGACGATCGAGAACAGCTTTCGCATTGTGGGTAAGGGACCCGCGGTGCGTCCCCTGGGCCAGGATCAAATTGTCATCGATTTTGGACCGGACTGGCTCCCCGAGATTATGGACCTGAACCAGAGTGCGACGCGGACGATGTTCGTCAAGCAGCTGCAGACGATTCTCCAGCAGCCCGCCTTTGACGAAATCATGCTCAATACTCGTTCGCACACGCATCTGGCCGGGACTTCAGGCGATGGTGAGTCTGGCGTGCAGACCACCGGGCACTATCGGCGGAAAGGCAAATCGTTCCGGCGTCTCACGCTCGATCGTGCCTATGCTCCCGTCTCAGCAGCGCAGTTGGATGCTTTGCAACCATTACTTAAATCGGATGATCCAAAACTGGTTGAAAAGATTACCACCTGGCCAGCCAGAGAATGGACAGAGACCTGTCAGAGTCCCGATACGGAATATGCCTGGCGATACGCCCGGAATGTTGCTGTCTCCAAAGGACTGCGTGCCCTGTTGCAGGATCTGGAAAACACGTTTCCGGAAACACGAATCCGTGCCATAATTCCTCCCAGGGCTGCCGTTGAACAGCAGGTAACCGCTGCACTTCCCGGACTGAAACATCCGGAAGAGGGACACTATGACGCGAGCTACTACCGCTACCTGACCAGCGGGCTGAATCAGATCCCTTCCATCACGGAAGGTACTGCGCTGCTCGATTTACACGGTTTGCGCGTAGAGCCGGCTATGCTGGGATTTCGGCTGTTGCCTGACTCGGGGCCTGCGAAGCTGCAACTGGAGACATATCTGGCAGATCAGTCCGACAATCATGGATCGACCTATCGGGGAGCGAAGAGTTTTTTCTACGAGGCACAGGAATCGTTGCGTGCCCGGGATAAAACACAGGCCACACGTCGACGGGAAGAGATCATCGCCGATTTACTCAAGCAGGAATCGATTAAAGAAGTGATTCTCTATGAAGCGGCTGACTGGATCTATTACCTGCCAGCTTATGATCCTCATCGTTACCTGGACTCGGATAAAGTAACGTCAGCAGAAAAGTAAAAGTGGCCAGAGCGAGAGTCGAACTCGCACTCCTTGAAGGAACGACTTTCTGAGAGTCGCGCGTCTACCAGTTCCGCCACCTGGCCGGGTGGTTTAAAAAAGTGCGTTGGGACGGAGTCGAACCGCCACAGCAGGAAGCGGGTGGGTTACAGCCACTTGGGCTCGCCAATGCCCAGCCAACGCATGTGTCTTCTTTCCAGTAGCACGGGCGGGAGTCGAACCCGCAGACAATCACGAAATTTTAAGTTTCGTTGCTTTACCAGTTTGCATACCGTGCCGTTTGTAAGCGTCCCCGATGGGATTTGAACCCATGATCTCCTGGTTGACAACCAGGTGAGCACTCCGGACTGCTCCGCGAGGACATAATGAATTTCAGTAGCTCGGGTGGGATTCGAACCCACAGCATCTCTGGTTCTAAGCCAAAGTGGTCTGCCAGTTGCCTACCGAGCCAGATTGAATAAAGCACGCCCCCCAGGGATTTGAACCCCGATCGACCGGGTTGGAACCGGTCATGCTGCCGTTACACCAGAGGCGTGAATGGTTTAGTTATCAAGCTGCGGTGGCAGGAATCGAACCTGCGTCAAAGCGATTAACAGTCGCCCACCCGTACCAACACGAGTACCACCGCAGTAAATCAGTTTTCTAACACTGTGCCGCTCAAAGCGGAGTCAGGGTGACTGGATTCGAACCAGTGATCTCGTGCTTCCAAGGCACGCGGGTTAACCAGACTTCCCCACACCCTGTTCTGTTTAAAAAGAGCACCCAGCGGGAATCGAACCCGCACTTCCGCCATGGCAAGACAGTAGGCTACCGTTACATCATGGGCGCAAATTGGTTGTTGTTTCAGCTTCTGTGATTTCCGTTCTGAGAGCACCAGGTGGGATTTGAACCCACATCACCGCGATACAAAGGCAGCGTCTTACCAGGTTAGACGACCGGTGCGTTTCATGAATCATTACTAATGGGGCCGGAGGGATTCGAACCCCCACCTGCAAGGTTAAAAGCCAGCAATGCAACCGTTACACCACGACCCCGGAAAGAAACGGGGGCCGTGCGTTTAGAACGTGTTAAACTCACCATGCTAAAAGCTCCTTCAATATTAGATAAATGACCCGTGTGGGATTCGAACCCGACCTACCCGGTTAGAAAGACCGGTAACCTCACCAGAAGTTGAACGGGCCAAAGTAAAGTGCGTACCCTGAGCGCGAGGCCAACAGGGCGGCACCTGACTGCAGTAAATTAATCATTGGATTTGGTGAAGACACAAAAAAACCCGCTGCCTGACGACACCGGGTGATTTCAGAGACCTGAGGATCAACCAGATGTCAACAGCGTAAATTCAGCGCGAGCGTATCTTCAGCCGGGAGGCCGGCTTCGAGATTGCCTGCGGGTTTGCCTTTGAAACTGATTGTCCACAAATAAGAAACCATCGGAGTAATTTTCCGTTATTGAATGTGATTAAAAATATGCCAACGTGTCTGTCAGTCGAACTGACTGTTAACTAAGAGGCGTTTCCCTAAAAACGGTTCGCAGTTTTTTGAGAAATCTCTATATCTTTTCTAATGCGCCAGGAACGAGATTCATTTCTTCTAATTATGAACTTTTTGAAATCATTTTGATTTTTGGAAGAATGTGACAAAGGCGACGATCGATATCAATCAATACTCAGGATACTGCTGCGACAGTTCTAATAATTCCTGGAGATAACGCACAGAGTGCTCAATGACCGCCTGTTTGAAAATCTCCCCCTTAGCTACAGTCGCCTGAGTCGGATGCCCCGTATGTCCTTCTCCGCCGGAAAGCGTTTTCATCGACCACATGTCCTGCAATGGTGCCTTGAAGTGGGGCGTTGGGTTATCCACCCGCTCCGCTTTCACATACTCCGGATTAAGCGCCAACATCAACGACGTTTCCACATCGCCGCAGTGCACTTCAAACCCATGTGCGAACTGATCGTAAATGGCAGCGGGCACCTGTTCCCAGGGATTGAGATAAAACAGGTGGCACTGCTGTTTCTCACAATTCAATTCCCGGATGATGGGTTTGAGAATAAAATTGCCGCCATGCCAGGGGCAGACAATCAACTTCTGAATGCCGACCCGTGTAAGTGAATCCCAGATATCTCGCACAATACTCCGCATGGTCAGCGGGGTAAAACTGATGGTCCCGCGATAGCCGGTATTTTCTTCCGATGAAGAGACAGGCAATGTCGGCAGCAGGAAAACATGCCCGGGCCAGTCGAGCTGTTCCAGGATGGCTGTCGAAAGCTGATCGGCGAGTATCGTATCCGTGGCGAGAGGGAGGTGCCTTGAATGTTGTTCTGTCGCCCCGATGGGAAGAAACGCGATCTCCGGCTGGTATGTTTCCAGTTCAAAAGCGGTGTGCTGATCAGATAATATTTTCATCGAGCGTGTTCTCGTATCAAGGAATGACGTTGCCCCGGTCAAAAGTCTCATAGACACGTTTATCATACAGCATACCAGAACACCCCGGGCGCACAATTCAGGAACAATTGATCGATTATTTGTTTGTATTCCTGACAAAGGGAGACTAATCTGAGAGCAAGACCGTCACCCTCTCTGGCTCCCTTCTCACAACAGGTTCTGCCGTGTATTCATTCGCCCGCTTACCGTCGATTGTGATCCTGCTGTTGATGCTGTCTGCCGGAAAGCTGAGCGCTGCCGAATATTATGTCGCGCCAAATGGCAACGATCAGAACCCCGGCACGCTGAATCAGCCTTTTCGCAGTATCGCCCGCGGTTTGAACTCCACCCGCCAACCGGGGGATTCACTGATTCTCCGCGCAGGCAACTATCCGCAGTCCCGCCCGTTGAATCTGATTTCCTCGGGGACTCAGGGGAACCCGATCACCGTACGTGCGATGCAGGGTGAAACGGCAGTGATTGACGGTCGCGACACTCCCGCTGACTCCAGTCTGATCAATGTCTTAGCGCATCATGTGCGGATTCAGGGACTGACAATCCGGAACGCACAGAAAATCGGTATCTCAATCTGGGGGCCGGGGAGTCGGATTCACCACGTCACGGTCTCGGGCAACCAGATTCAGAACTGTCAAAGCAGTGGGATCTACGCCGGTTATAACCGCCTGGATGATCCCGTTCATGATCTGCTGTTTGAAGACAACACCGTCACCGACTGTGTGCTGTCGAATCAAAGAGAACCGCATCAGCGGTGGAGTTTCGGCGTTGGTGCCGGGCTGTCGAAGAATGTGATGATCAGAAACAACACCGTTTCCCGCTGCTATGGAGAAGGCATCGGGCTTTATCTGTCAGCTAAAGGGATCATTGAAGGGAACACCGTCTCAGACAATTTTTCTGTTAACGTCTATCTGGATAACACGACGCAGACGCTCGTCAGTCGCAACCTGGTCTATTCTACCGGTAAGCGGGAATTCTATCGGTTCAATCAGCCTGCGTCCGGAATTCAGATCGCCAATGAAAATTATGGAGGTTATCAAAATCCCAGTGCTGAGAATATCATCGTCGGCAATATCCTGGTGAATAACTACTATGCCATTTATTCCGGCAACTATCAGCGGGGAGGCGGTCTGAAGCAGACCCTGATTGCCCATAACACGGCCTGCGGTTCGACCGGTCCCCTGCTCCACATTGATGCCGACACGGGACATCGGCAGTCGCGAATCGTCAATAACATTTTTCAGCAGACCGGACGTGCCTCACTGACAGACGTCGCAGGCCCGGTGGACCAGATCGAGTTCGATCACAATCTCTGGTACGGCGGCGTTCCTGAACCAGCGGTCCGGGGAACAGGGGACATTCGCGCGAACCCGCAGTTCAAGAATGCAGGCCGATTACAAACACAGGACTATGATCTGCATCCGCTCTCTCCCGCAAAAAATACTGGCATCAGACTGAATGAGTTATCCTCGTTTTATCCGGACCGGTCTTCCTCTTCGCCGGTGAATCTGGGCGCCCGCTAAATGTGGGCGGGAACCTTCTGGCTCCATTCACTGTCCTGAAATAAAAATCTACTTACCGCTCTCTTAAAAAAGCCAAGCATGAATTCGTACCACTCGATGACACCGAATGAACTGAACGCGATCGTTTCCCGACTGGCCGAGCATCTGCTCACGCAGGGAATCGATGATCGGTTTCGCGAACTGGCCCGCGAGGAGTCACAACAAGTCTCTGTCGCTCAACTGGATCAGCTCAGAAAAATGTTTCATGATCCGCCGCCACAGTCTGATGCCTACGACCTGCAGCAGCATGGCCTGGGTGGCTGGTTAAGTGCCTGTCAGTTCGCGATTTTTGAATTGATCTATAACCTGGGTGCAGACGCCCTTCCCTTCATTAGAGAAATCGCCTGGGGCGAATATGACTGGACGCAGGGGAACGCGATCGAACTCCTGCTCCGCTTTGCCGCTGAAGGCATCCGGACCGAAGAGATCCTCGCAGAAATCAAAACCAACTTCCCTCAAATCCGCTTCGAAGCACAACTGTATTGCATGCAGCCCCTGCTGCCGGAACTGGAACAGAATGCACAGCTCAGGGCCATATTTGATGAATTGAGGAATGAGATCGCAGAGTTCCAGGAAGCGTATGCGGAACTCACGGAGGAAGCGGAAGACGGCGATTCTCTCAATTGACTTTTTCCCAGCCTGACTGACCATGATCATCATCCAACACATCACGACTCTCTGGACGAAGAAATCGCGAGGAATGCCTGCTGCGGAGAAACGGAACGCCGTCCCGCACAGGCTGCTCTTACCTGAGGCACCTCGCCCCCTGCCCCCGGTATTCGTGCATGAAGTCAGCGCTCTGGAAGGAAATGATTTTCAATTGAAACAGACGACGCTTTTACCCGCCTCAGAGGAACAATACTGGTCATTCCAGTTTCAACAGCAGGGAGACCAACTGGAAGTGGCATTTACATACAGCAGCACCGAGCACGGTGCACCAGACCGGGGCTCCTGCACCCGCCCGCTGTTCAGTCTGAAGCTGAACCAGACCGGAACCTTCTCAATCAACGGCCGATTTTCTTCATATCAGGGCCCGTATTACCAATCGCATACTGTCAATCTAGGCTTCGTCGATCGCTTTCACGACAATCTGTTTCTAACCCAGACTCCGGATCACAGCATCGACCTGCGCGCTCATCTGTTTTAAAGACTGTTTCCTTCCGCACGTAATCTATACCTGGTCAGGCCAGTCAAATCGTCGCAGGCCCTGCTCGCGCATCTGCTTCAACTTACGGTAAATTTGAGACGAGCCAATCTGTACTTCCTTCGTATAGAAAAAGAACTCCCATTCCGGGGGATCACCGGTTTTCAACAGTTGTTTGAATTTTTCGATACGCGGGGATGACAGTTTCCCGGCAGCGGCTTCCTCTCTGGCTGAGATTTCAGCGGACACCCAGCGTGAGAGCGCCGCAGCAAACCGGCGTGCTTCTGCATCAGAAAGATCACTCAACATCAGGCTTTGAGAAAGTGTTGTCACCAGGATCTCTCCATAAGAAAAAGTCAGCTCACCGTATTGTCAGCAGAGGCACATTGCCATAAGGAAACTGTAATACAATCAGCGCCATCGCGGTCGCGTATTCATCGCCGATATTGGCGTCGTGCCAGGCGCCGCCGGTCGACTGTTGCGATAAAAGTTCCTCGCGGACCATCGGGTACCAGCGATCCCATTCCGGTTTCCCTGCCTGCCAGGCGGCGTGTGTCGCGTAGAAACGTCCATAGAAATGGTATTCTGCCAGTTGCCCCGGGGAGAGTTCCAGCGGCGGATGCGGCTGCTCTAAGTATTCCCGTCCGCGCTGCACCGCGGGATCCTGTCCCAGGCCGGCACAGGTGAGTGCCACCACCGCGGCCGCCGAGCGGGGAAACAGTGATTCGGGAGGATCGTCCAGGCGATATCGGAAACCGCCGTCCTCGTTCTGAGCCCGCTTGAGAAAATCGACACTCCGCTCTATTGCTTCCCGAGGCACGCCGATGCCCGCCTGCCTGGCCGAGAACAGGGCCAGCAGCTGGCAGGTCGTGATCGACACATCCGCATCTTTGGGGTCGGACGTATAACTCCAGCCCCCCTGCTCATTCTGTAAATTCAGAATCAACTCTGTCGCCGCTTTCAAAGCCTCTCGGATTTGGGGATCGTATGATTCGCCAAAGACCTGTCCCAGGAACAGCGTTGCGAATCCGTGACCATACAGCGTCGCGTGCGTGCGGACCTCTGCTTCCACGATGAATCCATTCTCCTGAGCACTGCCAAGCAGGTAACGAATGCACTCCTGAATCGCGCGACGATACGGGCCGGTCATGCCGCGGTGTGCAAGAAATGCGGTCCCCGCCAGTGCGCAGACTCCCACGTTCCGCGCATACGAACCCCAGCTGCCAAATCCGCCATCCGCGACCTGCCGGGATGCGAGCCATTTCAAGCCGCCTTCAATGGCTGCCTGTGTCTGCGGGGTGACATGCTCTGGAGACGCAGGTAGCCCCGCCTGCAGCGGAGTTCCATGCCACCAGTGGCGCAGAACCGCCAGGGTGCTGCCCAGTGCAGCTCCCAGCACTCCGCGACGGGACAACTCGGATTCGGACGGTGATTCAGATTCGCGCGCTGCCATTCGTGATGCTAACTTTCGTGGAAATTAAGATTTCTCTTTATTCTATACCGGCAAGCCACCGCGCTGCACAATTATTTGCAGGATATTCAGCAGTCCCCGAATCTCTTTGCCTGGGATCAGCAAGTCGGCTATGATCGAGGCCTGCCCCATCCCTTTCCTGATCTAAAAGGAATGTGAATTGCCTGATTCAATGAAAAATCATGTTTTGAGAAAAGGCCTGCTCTGTTGCCTGTGTCTTCTGATAGCACACGCTCTGATAGATCCGTCGATCAGCAACGCAGAAGAACCCGCTCCGATCCGGTTCCTGAAAACCTGGGGACAGCAGGGAGATCAGCCGGGCGAGTTCCATTTTCCGATCGATATTGTGATTAACGCTCAAGATGAAATTTATGTGACCGATCACCTGAATGACCGCGTGCAGAAATTCGATCGTACAGGCAAGTTGTTGGCACAGTTTCCCGTGCTTCCCAATCCGGGTGGGCTCGCGCTCGACAAACAGGGAAACCTAATTGTCTCGCACATCGTAGCTTCGGGATCAAGCAAGCATAAAATCGGCGATCGGATTTCGATCTATTCACCTCAAGGTAAGCTCATTCGCCAATGGGGGAAGCCAGGGAAAGGACCGGGAGAATTCAACTGCCCGGGAGGCATCGCGGTGGCGGACAACGGCCGCATCTATGTCGCCGACCAGACCAACCACCGGGTACAGGTCTTTGAACCCACGGGCCAGTTCCTGTTTGCATGGGGTAAGTATGGCAGTCAGCCGGGTGAATTCGGCGGCAAGGCGACGCCCAACTCTCGAGTCGGTGGTCCGCAGTTCCTGGCCTTCGATTCCGAGGGAAACCTCTGGACGACCGAAGGAGCCAACTGCCGTGTCCAGCAGTTTACAGCGGATGGAAAGCTGCTCCAGCACTGGGGGACAGACGCCGACACCCCGGGCGGACTGGGCGGTTATTTCAGCGGCTTTGGTGGTCAGCCGGTGAAAAGTCTCACCGGACCGATTGCCGTCTGTATCGACAAGAAAGATCGTCTCTGGATCTCCGCCGTCAGCGGCCGCGTACAACAGTTTTCGCCAGCAGGAAAGTATCTCCGCGGCTGTGGCGAAAAACAGGGAACGGCTGCAGGTGAATTCTACGCCCCCCACGGAATGGCGTTCGACAGCCAGGGCAACCTGTATGTGGTGGATGCCTATAACCACCGCATTCAGAAGTTTGCGGTCGCACCGTGAAACGGGCCCGTAATTGCGTTGGTGGTATCAATTTCAACCATAAGCTGTATAATCAAGTACGTGCAGGCACATCGCACTCTTTTTTAAAACAGGTTTAGTCCCATGAAACTGATGCTTTTCGTATTTATGTGCCTGATTCCCGTAACGGTCCCTGCAGCGGACTGGCAGCCCCCGCAGAATCCCAATCCGCAGGAGATTCTGCAAAGCATCCGCAGTGATGTGCAGGCGAAAGACTACCAGACCGCTCTCGCCAAACACGTCTGGTTCCATGAGAACGCACTCAAACTTAATTCCGCGCTCACGGGAGTCCGGCTCTCCTTTGCTCTGGCTTACTGGGATCAATTGGCCCAGGTCTATCCCCCCGCCCTGGAAAAACTGAAAGAGATACGTGACCAGACTACAAAGCAGGTGCTGGATGGAAAGGATGTCGCGACTTCATTCCAGGAGCTGGAAGCTCTGAACCGCACGCTCGATCAAAACAACATGACGGTCGATACGTTTTTACTGCTCCACAAAGAGCATCCCGAAAAGGCAAAACTCGCATACAGGCTGGCTCAGCCGGCACTGCTCAAAGCGAAAGAGTACAAAATCTGTGGCGAGTATCTGGAACCGGAAAAATCTTACCAGATGCTGGTTCGCACAAGAGAAGCCAATCAGCAGTTAGCTAAAAACCCACAGATCGGCCCTGGCATTCTGGAGTTCTCCGATAAGCATTTCTCGAACCAGACCGCCATTCTGGTCGCCCTGCTGGTAGTCAATGACCGTCGGGAAGAAGCGCGGAGCATCGCAGAAAAGGCCCGCAAAGAGTGGGATAATGCAGACTTCCACAAAGCCCTCGATTCCGCCCTGGCCGGAACAGTGCCACCTTCGTGGCCGTATTAATTTCATTAATACCAATCAAAGCTGTAATAAAGGAGAGCCTCCCATCGGCTGGGCCACACACTATATTGAACAACTCCAGGCAGGCGAGACCGTCTCTTTTCGTCCACGGGGGAATTCCATGAAAGGGAAAATTGAATCCGGGCAGCTCTGCACGGTCGCCCCCGTTGAGGAAGACGAACTCCAGAAGGGAGACATTGTGCTCTGTAAAGTGAATGGCAGTCAGTACCTGCATCTGATCAAAGCCATCCAGGGCAAACGCTTTCAGATCGGCAATAACATCGGTCGGATCAATGGCTGGATTTCGTTTCAATCTATTTATGGTAAACTGATCCAGGTAGAACCCTGACCTGTATTGCGAGGAACGTGAGCATGACCGACACTTCCGCAGATGATTTCGAGAACTGGCAGCCTCCCGACGATTGGTCGTCGCGGGATGTTCTCAGAGCAGCCCAGGCAGACCGGCGTGCGGGTCGCTATGCGGCAGCGCTGGTCAAGCATGTCTGGTATCATCAGAATGAACCGGGCAATGTAATACGACTGTCATTTGCGCTGTCCGACTGGCGGGAACTGGCAAACGTTTATCCCCCTGCCCTGCAAAAGCTCAAGGAATTTCGCGATCAGGCGAAAGAAAATCTGTTGAACAGCAACAATGTCACTCACTCATTTTCCGATTTCGAACGCATCAATCGAAAGCTGGACGAAGCGCAGTTATCAGTGGAACTGTTTCTCTGGCTGGATAAACACCGCCCTGAACTGGCGCAAAAGTGTTATATCTATGCCGAGTCACCGTTGATTCGCGCGGGTGAGTATCAGGTATGCGGGAAATATATTGATCCTGAACATACTCTGGAAATCCAGCTGATGTCTTGGGATATTATGCGGAAGCAGCCTTCTCATACGAATCTGCCACAAAAGCTTAATCAGAAATCACGATTCGATTTTCGGAATCATGGCGTGCTCAGTCTGGGAATGTGCCAGCAATTCGCTGTCCTGATAGCTCTGTTAATCCACAATGATCGCAGTCCCGAAGCGCGGGCCTTTGCAGGCCGTGTGCGCTACGAGTTTAACGATCAGGTGCTGAATGAACTGGTGGCGGAAGCCCTGGAGGGACAGTTCCCTCCGGGATACTGAAGCAGGCAGACCGGCCTCAAGCGCGGGTGTCGCTGATCAGCACGCGATACAGAATGTTCAAGGCATCGTCGGCAACCGCCTGGCTGACGCCGATATGGAAACAGATCTGTGAGGGACTCTGGTCGATCATTTCGATCGGAATATGGTGCTCACCCAGCGCGTTGATCGCATCGACCAGCGGATACGAGTTGCGTTTGAGCCCCAGTCCGACCGGTGTGATCACCGACAGATTGTAGACCACGTCCATAAAATCGGGCTTGAGCTGTTTTTCAATGGCCCGCCGCAGGTCGTTGATGCTCCCTTTGAGGTCGTCCTGTTTGACCAGAACGGCGATGTCGTCTTTATCGGTCGGATAATGGTAGGTGTTGATCCCGTAACTCTGGAAGATCGTCAGCAGCGTCGCGGTGAAGCCGACCTCTTCGCAGAGCATGTCCTTCTCCAGGTAGATGTAGGCCATGTTGTCCAGCCGGGCGATGCCGACCACACCCTCTTCCGGCACGCGCTCGTTGAGAATCTGCGTACCTGCGGCTTCCGGGTGATTTGTATTGCGGACGTGAATCGGGATTTTGCGTTTGCGGCAGTTGAGCATCGCATCGAGATGAAAGACATTGACTCCCTTGGAGGAGAGCAGACGGATCTCTTTGAACGTCAGGCGGGGAATCGCCCGGGCAGCAGAGATGATGCGGGGGTCGGATTCGAGCACGCCGCTCACGTCGGTCCAGTTTTCGTACTTGTCGCCATCGATCGCGTAGGCAATTTCGCCTCCGGTCAAATCGGAACCACCTCGGGAGAAGACAGCGATCTCTCCTGCTTCAGTCACCCCGTAAAAGCCGGGGATGACGGTGACCATGTCGGTCTCTTCCTGATCGAGGACGGCGATATTTTCATAGGCAGGTTCTTCCACCTTGGCATCGAGATAACTGTCGGTCACCAGGAAGCCAAATTCTTCGGGCAGACAGGCCCGGGCTTCCATGCCTTTTCTTTGGAAATACCGCGCGATGATCCGGGCATTGTAGTGCTCGCCCCGCGAAGCAAGGAACGCGATCCGTTTATCGCCATCCAGGTTCGGCTCCAGATCGGTTTTCAGCGACTCGATCAGGTCGTTGCCTTCGATCTCCAGGTCGGAGATGATGCCGCTGAAGCGATCGATGACCGCCTGTTTGCTCTCGGTTGCAGAAATCGATTTACGGGAGTCGCGAAAGTGCTGCCCCCGGGTCGCGATGTTGAGCAAATGATCGGTGATCTTTTCTTCGTTTTTCTGGACTCGCCCCGGAGCCGAGACCACCACAAACCGTCGCTGGGGATTGTCGGCGACAATGCGACGGACTTTTTCGATTTGAGTAGCGTTCGCTACGGAACTTCCACCAAATTTACAGACTACACTGTTTGTCATATTGTATGTTCCCCCCTGTTTTGTGAGTTCTCACCCGGCGGGCTTCAATGCAGCCTGCACGCGGTGAACAAACTCGGGGGGCTTCCTCGTGGCTTCCTCTTCGTTTTTCAATCAGATTGAATATAATTTTTCTTAAGTAACTGTGATATTTATGCTTAGCTCGCATTCTCAGTCACATTCCTCACTGCCTGATTCCTGCGAAATCGCTTTTGATTTCTCAAAAACCAGGGTGTTGCTTAGCAACCCTAATGGAATAGCCGATAGATAACAACTGTATAAATGCTGAGACGATGTAAACTAACGTGATTATCACAACTTTCTCCAACAGAGAGTGATCTATGGGTAAGCTGATTCAATTCGTCATGGAAAATTTTACGCTCACCTTTCTGATCCTGGGGCTGATCGTTTCCGGATTTTCTCTCTTGAGAAAACCGAGACCATTGTCACGAGCGAACATTGTTGAGTCCCTGTTTGCCTGGTTTCTATTCTTTTCCATAGGCTGTTCTTTCTTCTATAACTTCATCATGCATTCGTTCTTTGGCGAGATGGCTGCCAGTTTCATTGGCTGGTCCCAGAGTCCGTTTCAGTTTGAAGTCGGGACCGCCAGTCTGGGTTATGCTGTAGTGGGCTTTCTGGCGTTCCGGGGCAGCCTGGGCATGCGGGCCGCAGCGGTGGTCGGGCCGTCGATGTTTCTACTGGGCGCTGCGGGCGGACACGTCTACCAGATGATCACAGTACATAACTTTGCTCCCGGGAATGCCGGGCTGATCTTTTACACGGACATCCTGCTGCCCATCATCGGTTTTGTCCTGCTGGGCATGCAGTATCGTTGTCAGCGCAGGGAACAGACTGAGTCCCCGACTTAAATTGACTCTTCCCGGAATGAAGAAGCGATCGTGATGGAAATCGACATTGAGCAGGAACTGGCTGGAAAGAATCCAGCACGTGTGGCACCACAGGTTCGGAAACAGATTCGCATTCAGCAACTACGCGTCCGCAGTCACCTGATCATGGCATTCGTGTCTGCAGGAATCTTCAGCCTGCATCTGCTTTTGGATTGGATCCCCCTCTGGGTAGCCGTCTGTGCCCTGATTGTGTTTCCCATATCACTACTCTGCCTGTATGGCGATGGACGTTTACTCAAATACCAGCAGCAGAAATTGACCTTGATTGAAGAAATCCTGAAATCACGGGGAAAACAGTAAGAACCCGCTGATCCTCTCTGCTATAACAGACGTTAGTCTTTCCATATGCAAAGCGTTTCAGCGGAAACAGACCGGCAAAGAAAATCAAAATGGCCCCGGCTGATCTTGTGCGTGGTCATCGTAGTGCTCAGCCTGCGCCTGGTTATTGTCGTCAGCGGGTCCCCTTCAGGCTGGCATTCACTGTGGCATGACTGGAAAGCGGAAGCCTGGCGTCTGCTGGGGCAAACGACGTCGGTCAGCGAGGAACTTCCCGAGGAACAGGCGCAATACTGGTTGCAGCAGGTTGAGCAAATCCCCGCAACCCGGACCGATGCCCAGGTCGCGCTAGGGGCAGCCTGGATGCTCACCGAGCCGCAGTACGGATTCCTCAAGCGGGACATTCTAAGCACCGAAGACGCTAAGCAGCTCTCTGAAAATCTGTTTGAACTCAGGAATCGGGCCGAAGCAGAGTATCAGGCTCTGTGTCGCGATGCCTGTCTGGAACAGGCTGCGATCGCCACACAACTTGCCCCGGAAGATGTCGATTTCTGGAGACAGCGCGCGTTACTGCTGTTTGCGCTGAGCGATGAATCAGAGTGGGAACCGTCCACCGAGGACTGGCTGTCGCTGCTGGCTGAGTGTGCGGTCCACGATCCGGAGAATGCACTCTACGACTACCTCGCAGCGATCAGGTTCTATCAGCAGTCCGCCGAACCGGTCTGGGATGACGACTATCGTCTGACTCTAAAAATTGCGAATCCCAAAATCTATGCACAGGCTAAGCAACGACTGGAAGCGGGACAGAAAAAACCAACCCTGGATGTGGGAGCGATTACCTGGTCGGCTACCCTGGCCTTTTTAGAACAGACATCACTCCCGCGGGGCGAACAGATCAAAGCGGCAGAAGGGCAGAATGCCATTTATCCGGCAGAAATGATTGTCATTCGACTGCTACGCTGGTTGGACAATGCCTGCAAATCCGATCTGCGGCAAAAAAAGTACGCCGCAGTGATACGGAATGCAGACCGTGAACTGCGGATCGCAGTGCAATTGACGGGCCGTGATAATCTGTATGAACTTACAATATTTAAATACAGCTTCCACACTTTGGGACTGGGACATTCATTCCAGGTACTGCAGACACATCCGGAGTCCTTCACTCCTGAGGAAGCAGCCAAACTGAAGCAGGATCTGCATCAGGCCTGGCTGCAGCGGAAGCTCTTTATGGAAGCCCTGAACCGTTATCATGCTCAGCAGGACGCACAACCCGCATTTGAGGCGCCCCTCGCAACAACGCTTGCTGAACTCAGTCAACCTTTTATTCTCTTGTTGTTTCTACTGTCGTTGTTGCTGGAGCTGACAGTTCGTTGGGTTGGCTGGCATGAAACTGATACCGCGCCTCGACCGGGATGGTGGCGAACCCTGGTTGCCTGGTTTTCTGGAGTGAGTTTGAGCCTGTTTCTCTGGGGAGTAATCCCGGCGGGGGTCCTTCCGGAACGTGTCTGGAACATCCTGCTGCTGACTCTCGGTTGGGGCAGTCTGATTCTGATATTAACCTTTTCTCTGCGAATGATCCGTAAGCGAGGAAATATTACCTGGATCCCATTAATTTCGCTGCTGCTGGTTCTCTTGCTTCCTGTCCTGATCTGTTTTCAATTTAGCCCCCTGCAGACAATCGTGGAACAGTCCTGGCTACACGCTTCCCTGGCATTGTTCATCCCGGTTTCACTGCTGCTCGCCGTTCTTTATGGAACGGCGGTCTTCATCGTGATTCGTTTTTTATGTTCCCCCGGGTGGTCTGCACGTCGCAAGCTGACTGTCTGTGGTCTCGTTTTCCTGGTCACTCTATTGATCGTTCCCGCTGGTTCTATGGTTTTTCGAGGCTCAATGAATCCCGCAGAAATACAAGCCTGGTTCGGCAGTGATATTTCCATGGATGATGAGAATCCATTTCTCGCGCTGGCCGCCCGGAACCGGCAACCGCAAAAACAGATCCCCACATGGATCTGGATTTATCCGCAGTGGACGTCACATCATGGAGAAGGACTCGCCGTCCTGCTGTCTCTGTCAATTCTACTCAGTTGGTCTCTCCTGTGCCGGGCACGTTTGTCGAATGCCTCGGATTCGCAGATCTGGCAAAAGGGAATTCTCCTGCTGAGGCGTTCCAGCCTGGTCGCCCTGCTGGTTGTGACATTGGTCTATCTGGCTGCCCTGCCCTCTGTGATCAAGGCGGAAAACAAGGATTACCAGAAACGATCGCAGGCTCTGCTCAACCTGCTGGAACCCCTGCAGGAAGTGGATCGGATCCAGGCGGAGATCAAACAGGAACCGGAACAAATGCAGTCATTTGAGCTGCAAATTAAAGAGATTGAACAGCAGTTGATTGAAGAGGCCGACCGGACTGTAAATTCGTCTCCACAAGGAGAGTTGAAACCACTCGAATAACAGTATGGCTGCTTGATCCAGCTTTGATGTAACCGCTCGGGAACGAATACTCTCTTTCTTCTGGCTCATATCTCATGCATCGATCATAACGATTCTGCTGCCATCCGCTGCGTGAGGAATTTCCCTGCAACTTGAGGGAAGCCTGCGGTTTTTCACTCACCTGCAATCTTCCTGACCTAGATTTCAATGGTCGTTGATACGTCCCGTGGGGATCCGATCACCTGCCTGCAGCGATTTTGTCTGGCACTTCAGAATCGCCGGCTCTTCTCTTTCCAGTATGAGATTAGATTATGCGTCCGGAAACTGTACTCAAAGTTCGCGCCAGAAAACTCTGGATTCTCTGCCTGTTATGTGCACTGCTGCCGGGGATGATGGCCTCTGCAATCGCTGCCGAAACAACTGCGCCCGCGACTGCGAAAAGTTGCTCTGGCGGTCATTGTGCGCAAGCAGCTGCCAAACCAGAGCTGCAAGCCGAAGGGCCGGTTACGTTTTTCTCGAAACTGTTCGACACCAACGATTACCCGCAGCGCTGGTATTGTGGTACCTGGTCGAGTGATGTGGGCTGGCTGCATATCCTGTCTGACATTGCCATCTTCGGTGCCTATTTCACCATTCCGGTGATGCTGCTCTACTTCCTGTTACAGCGCAAAGATCTGCCTTTCCCGCGAATTATCTGGCTGTTTGCCGCTTTTATTCTGTTCTGCGGTTTTGGACATCTGATTGAAGCGGGCATCTTCTGGTGGCCTGTTTACCGTTTTTCCGGGTTGATTAAGGCCAGTACCGCGATCGTCTCCTGGATTACGGTCTTCGTATTAATCCGTCTGATTCCCGAGGCACTCAAACTTCCTTCCGCGGCGCTGTTAGGTACGAAGCTGCAGGAAAGCCAGGAACGGCTGGATTATGCGCTGGAAGCGGGACAGATCGGCGTCTGGGAACTCGATCTGAAAACCAACCTGCTTAACTGGGACCGGCGGACGCGGGAGATGTTCGATGTACATCCTGAGCAAACAGAACTGCGCTTTGAAGATTTCAGCAAACGACTGCATCCCGCTGACAGGGAACGTGTCGAAACCTGTTTTAATCACAGCGTCGATACCGGCACTCCTTACAGTTGTGAATATCGCGTGATTTACCGGGATGGCTCGGTACATTACATCTATGCTCAGGGGCATGCCGTCTTTGATGAAATTGGTGAGCCGAAATTGTTTGTCGGCGTCTGCCATGATTTCACAGATCAACAGATCCAGAAAAATGCCCTTTCCGAAAGTGAGCAGAACTATCGCAGCACCTTTGAGCAGGTCGCGATGGGAATCGCTCATGTGTCTCCCGATGGTCGCTGGCTGCGGTTCAATCAAGGATTGTGCGATCTGCTGGGCTACACAGATCAGGAGCTGCTGGATCAGAACTGGCAGGACCTCACTCACCCGGACGATCTGGATGCAGACCTCGTCCAGGTCTCGAAATTACTGGCAGGTGAAATCGACTCCTACTCGGTTGAAAAACGATACCTTACACAGGATCAAGCGGTTGTCTGGACTAATATGACTGTTTCACTGGTCCGTCTGCCAACCGGAGAACCACGGCACTTCATCTTCCTGATCGAGAATATCCAGGGGCGCAAAGAAGCCGAAAAAGCATTACAGATGTATCACCAGAAAGTCAAAAAACTGTCCCTGGTCGCCAGTAAAACCAAGCATTCGGTGATCATCTCCGACGCCCAGGGTTATATAGAATGGGTTAATGATGCCTTTACCACGCTGAGTGGTTACACGCTTAACGAGGTGATGGAACAGCACCTCTGTGATATATTACGGGGCCCGGAAGCGAACTCAGATACGATTGCCAGCATCAGAGACAGCCTGCAGAAAAAAGAGAGCATCGCGACGGAAATTGTGAATTATGATCGCGACGGACGCGAATACTGGATCGAACTCAAGATCGATCCGGTACTTGATGACGATGACATCCTGCTGAACTTCATCGCCACCCAGGTTGATGTGACGGCCCGCAAACAGTCGGAGTTCGCCCTGCGGATGGCCAATTCTCAGTTCAGCAAATTGCGACAGGCCGACATCCTGGGAATCATGACCTGTCGCTTTGACGGCAGTGTCGAACAGGCAAATGATGAACTGCTCCGCATTCTGGGTTATACAACCAACGACCTGGAAGCCGGGTTGATCAACTGCCAGGAGCTGACGCCGACAGAGTGGCAGCAGCGTGATCAGGAAGTACTGCAGGAAATGCTGGAAACCGGTGCAGCAAAACCGATCGAAAAAGAATACTACCGTAAAGATGGCAGCCGCGTTCCCGTTGTGCTGGGCATGACGCGTCTGGATGAAGCGGAGGACCTCTGTCTCTGTTTCGTACTCGATGCCACCGCGCAGAAAGAGACCGAAGAAAAACTGAAAGACGCCAAACAGGCCGCGGAAGAAGCGAGCCGGGCCAAGAGTGATTTCCTGGCCAATATGAGTCACGAGCTGCGTACGCCACTCAATGGAGTGATCGGCATGACAGAGTTACTGGCTGGTACAAACCTGAACCGGCAGCAGCAGGACTTCGTCGATGCCTGCCGGAACAGTGGTGAATCGCTGCTGGGCCTGATCAATGATATTCTCGACTTCTCCAAAATCGAAGCCGGCAAACTGGACCTGGACCTGCATCAGTTCGACGTCGAAAAACTGTTGATGGACACCATGAGCACCATGGTCTGGCGAGCCGCCGAGAAAAATCTGGAGCTCCCCTGTTCTATCGATCCCGCCACGCGACTGATTCTTAAGGGAGACAGTTATCGACTGCGTCAGGTACTGGTGAACCTCGTTGGTAACGCAATTAAGTTTACCGAAACCGGTGAAGTTTCCGTGCAAGCGGAAGCCATCGAACAGGAGACCGATCAGATTACGATCCGCTTCACCGTGAGTGATACGGGCATTGGTATCTCTGAAGACAAACTGGACCGCCTGTTCCAGTCGTTTACGCAGGTCGATGCTTCGACCACACGCAACTATGGCGGCAGTGGTCTGGGGCTGGTCATCTCGCGGAACCTGGTCGAATTAATGAGTGGTTCAATTGGCATCGAGAGCCAGGAAGGCACAGGTTCGACCTTCTGGTTTGAGATTCCCTTTGAAATCATCTCGCCCACTTCGGTGGCACTCCCGATCCGCTCACCGCTGGCTGGGAAACGGGCCCTGATCGTCGACGACAATCAAAAGTGCCTGCATATCCTGCACGATTTCGCCAAAGAATGGGGACTGAAAACGGACCTCGCCTGCTCGGTCGCGGAAGCACTTTCGATTCTGGAACGGGCACACGATAATCAGGAGATCATTGACCTGGTACTGACCGATCTGGAACTGCCGGACCTGAGTGGCAGGGGTCTCGCCTACGAACTCAAGGACGCAGATCCCAAAGTCATTCTGATCTCCCGTTCGCCGGAAACACATCTGAGCCAGAGTGAACTGCAGGAGAGTGGCGCTGCTGCCCTGTTACACAAACCGCTGAATCGACACAAACTGTATGAGGTGCTCTGTAACCTGTTTCAACAGGAATCCAGCCTGCCTCGCATACAGGATCTCGATACGCATCAGGAGGCTGAAGAACACGCATTGCTGTCGGCAACGACGGTTCTGCTGGCAGAGGATAACAACATCAACCAGATGTACGTTACCGAGTTGATGAAGCAGTTCGGCTGCATTTGTCATACAGCCGTCAATGGCCTGGAGGCAATCGAAGCGGTCAAACGGCACAATTACGATCTGGTCCTGATGGACTGTCAGATGCCGGAACTGGACGGACTGGAAGCCACCCGACAGATTCGTGAACTGGAGCAGACAGGAGAGCTTGAGGGACACCTCCACATTGTGGCACTCACTGCGAATGCGATCAAAGGAGATCGGGAACGCTGCCTGGAAGCCGGCATGGATGACTACATCAGTAAACCCGTGCAGAAAGCGCAGCTCAGAAAGCTGCTCGATCAGTACCATGCCAGGAAAGCATCACACCAGCATTCGATATCTGCGAAAACTGAAGCGATCGTCTCTTCTGATCGAGAAATCGACAGTGACCGCGCCATAGATACAGCTGCTTTGATGGAGCTTTGCAGCGGTAATCTGGAACTGATTGAATCGCTGCTGGATGAACTGGAATCCTCGGGCGAAACGCGTGTGGCACATATTCGCGCGCATGCAGATCAGGGCAATGCCCGAGGCGTGGCTGAAGCAGCACACTCGCTTAAGGGAGCTACCAGTATTCTGTGTGCAGCCTCCCTGCAACAGTTATCACAGGAAATTGAGCAAACCGGCACTGAGGACCACCTGGAAACCATTGATGTTTTGATCGATAAACTCTCTACCGAAATGCAACGTTGTCTGCGGGAACTTCCCCAAGTCAGAGCAGATCTGCAGGTGATGTCCGAAGCGGGCGAATAATTTCCTGGTTTTAATGCAGAGAATGTTCCGTCACTTTATCAGGAAGTGACGGGGCATCATGCTTCACGGTTGTTTTACTCAACAGATAGTGTGAGACGTACCACTCTTCGCCGGACTGATAGCCGAACAGTTCCGCGACCGCGAGGAAAAACAGACGCCAGCGCATCCACCAGCGGTGGGCCTGCTGCGTCCCATAAGTTTCTGCCAGGATCGGCAGGACTTGCGCGCTGCGCTGGTCCAGATTTTCCAGCCAGGCCTCGGAAGTCAGCTGATAGTGACGACCGTTCCAGCGCCACTGCTGTTCGACCTGCATGTCTTGCTGAAAGTGTGAAAACCAGTTATCGGCGGGCATGATTCCCCCGGTAAAGAAATGCCGGGCCATCCAGTCGTCTGCATTTTGATCACTGAATTCGTAGACATAGTTTCGATGACAGAAAATGTGCACGAAGAGTTTCCCGTCGTCGACCAGCCATTCGGAAATGCGATTTAACAGGCGGGCATAATTCCGCATGTGTTCGAACATTTCCACAGAGACCACACGATCGAACTTTTGCTCGGGTTCGAAATCGTTCATGTCAGCAGTAATCACATTGACGCGGTCTGTATAGCCGCGCTCTTGTGCCATTTGTTCGATCGCTGCCCGTTGAGAATGAGAGTTGGACACAGCGGTGATGTGACATTGAGGATACTGTTCAGCGATCCAGAGAGTCAGTGAGCCCCAGCCGCAGCCCAGTTCCAGGATCCGCATGCCATCTTCCAGTTCTGCATGCAGGCAGCTCTCTTTTAAAGCAGCGACTTCTGCTTCGTCGAGGGTCGTCACCCCTTCCGGCCAGTAACAGCAGCTGTATTTCCGCCTCGATCCAAGTACCAGCTCATAAAAAGCGGCAGGTACTTCGTAATGCTGTTCGTTCGCCTTCTCTGGAACCAGGGCAATCGGGCTCTTAAGGGCAGCCTCGACGAAAGCACGTCGATTCTCGGCATCCGCGGCCGGACTCGCCCCATCCAGGCTATCGAGCCGTTTGCTGCAGAGCCTGCGGATGGCACGCCGAACCAGACTGTCGGGGAACCAGCCCCGCTCCACGCATTCAATGGCCAGATTCACCAGCATATCAGTTTTCATATTGTCACCTGTTTTGATTTAGGAGGCCAGGGAAAGAAGGCACTCGTGGTCCGCTGATACTCGCGATAGGCTTCGCCCCGGCTCTTGATGGCCTGGGCTTCCGTTGGTGGGATCCCCGTTACATTAAGGATGAAATGCAGCATCAGGAGTGGACCGAGAATTGTCAGCCAGCCCCAGGGAGCCTGGATTGCCAGACAGACGTAGGCCCACCAGTGCAGCCATTCAAAAAAGTAATTGGGGTGCCGGGAATAATGCCAGAGTCCGCGCTGACAAACCTGCCCCGTCTGGTGAGGATCTGAACGAAACCGGGACAGCTGCTGATCGGCGATGAGTTCCCCTGAGATCGCAGCAAACCAGATCACGATTCCGAGATAATCAAGAAACCCCAGCGGTGCCATACTGCGGGCTGCCAGCAACATCGGCAGAGCAAAGAGCAGACTTCCCACCGCCTGAAGCTGATAGAACCAGAAGAGTTTCCCCTGGGCGGCGGTTCCCCATTTCTCTTTGAGGGTCTGATAACGGCCGTCTTCGGGCATGGTTAAGACGCGATAGAGAATGTAACCACTGAGTCTTAATGACCAAAGTAGAGCCAATGTCGCGACGATGATCCGCCTGGTCAAATCGCCTTCGACACTACCCCAGGCGAAGAACAGACTGAGCAAGCCGACTCCCATGCCCCAGGCGACATCAACAATGCCTGCATCCCCAGTCCGTTTCTGGAGCAACCAGAGCACTACCATGACAGCCGACATGCCTGCGCCGCCGATCAGAATCATCCACCAGGGATTCAAGCCAGCACCTCCTCTGCCTCTTTGGTCAAGTCGCGAAGTGCATGATGACGTACGAGATCGAAGCGACACGCCGGCTTGGCAAGCAGCATCTGCACCGTGTTACACTGCCGCTCCTCGAAAGCGGCTTCGCAGTAACAGAAATAATAATCCCACATGCGAATGAACGACTCGGAATAGCCTTGGGCGCGGACCGCGTCGATCCGCTCATGAAAGGCTTCCCGCCAGCAGCGGAGTGTCTGGGCATAGTGGGGAGCGATGTCTTCCAGTTGCAGGAGGCGGAAATCGGTTACCCGGGATGTTGTTTCGAGGATCGCAGCCACCGAAGGGAGGCAACCTCCCGGAAAGATGTAGCGGCGGATGAAATCCACGCTTTTGAGATATTCCTTGAACCGCTGATCCTTGATTACAATTCCCTGCAGCAACATCATGCCGTCCGGCTTGAGCAGGTCTGAGCACTTCTGAAAGTAAGTCTCGAAGAATTCGGCTCCGACCGCTTCAATCATTTCGATCGAAACCAGTTTATCGTACTGTCCTTCCAGATCGCGGTAGTCTTTCAGCAGGAGTGTCACGCGATCGGTCAGTCCGGCGGCGTCCACACGCTCGGCAGCCAGGTTGTACTGCTCCTGCGAAATGGTGGTGGTTGTCACCCGACAGCCATAATACTGGGCAGCATGCACGGCCAGCCCTCCCCAGCCCGTGCCGATCTCCAGCAGATGATCACCCGGTTTCAGATTGAGATTCCGGCAGACGCGGTCCAGCTTATTCAAAGAGGCTTCCTGCATGGTGTCTGTCTCCTGTTCGAAGACGCCGCAGGAATAGCTCATGGTATCGTCCAGGAAGAGGCGGTAAAAATCGTTCCCCAGATCGTAGTGTGCATGAATGTTGCGGGCAGCGCCGAGGCGTGTATTACGTCTGAGCCAGTGCCCGAGCCGGGCGGCACACTGTCGGAACCAGGCCATGCCCCCTTCAAAGCGATCGGTGACTTCCAGGTTGCGAATGAAGATCCGCACCAGTGCCGTCAGATTATGACAGGACCAGTCACCGTCGATCAGTGATTGTGCAATGCCCAGGCCTCCCTCAAGGACAGCCCGACGGTAAAAGCGGGGATTCTGCACCAGGACAACGGCTCGTAAGCCGGCATCCGGATCGCCGAAATGCTGCTCCTGTTCTCCATCGATGAGGGTTATCCGGCCGTGCTGCATCGACTGTAATTTCTTTAATAACAGTGTGCGGCAGGTCGTGTCCATGAGACCGGCAGACGCAGATGCGTTCCAGGTCAGTTCGGGGGATTCGTTGATGGTACTCATGAGGTCCTCGCGTTGGGCTCTGTGCCTGTAATTTGATTGTCTGTGGTCGAGAGATGTCTGGGATGGGGATAAAAGGGAACCTTCTTCCACCACAGGCGGAGTGCCTGCCAGTAGATCGCCGCGAACACGTACCAGGTCATCAGCGGATAAGTCAGCAGGACCTGCCACAGGTTGCGGGTTGTGATCTCCCGACGTTCCAGTTGCATCGTTACGTCAAATACTTTTTCACTTTCACGATAGTTATCGATATGAACGGTCAGCTTCTGCTGGGGCTCTGTCAGTTTCCAGCCATACTGCATATCCAGAGGCATGAAGGGAGAAACATGAAAAACCTTCTGCATCAACTGATCGTCCCCGTTTGCTTCCAGTTGTTTCCGCGAAATCACATAACAGTGCCGTTCTCCCCAGGGCGTGTTGTTCACTTCCGCGACGACGGTTTCCCAGTCTGTGCCTGCACGATTAAAACAGTAGTAGAAAGAGACCGGGTTCATCACAAATCCGAAATACCGCAGATGCGTGAGCAGCCGAATCGGCCCCTCGGGTCGGGGATAGCCCTGCTCTACCACAAAGTCGCGAACGCTTTCTCCCAGTGGTTGTTCCGGATCGCCCAGATGATCGGCTCTGCGAAACCGGGCCAGAGCCGGACGACGGGTAGACCAGCACCAGCGTCCCTCGAACACGGAATCGAGTTCATCCAGATCGAGGTACATCAGGTAGATTCGATTGCGAAAGCTGTGTTCGACGGGTTTAAGTCGTCTGTGTCGAACCCAGCCGGTGTAGATTCCGCTTTCCATATGTCATCTGTTTCCAGTAAATTTCGGCAGACCGCCAGGGCACTGTTGACGCCATCCTCGTGAAATCCGTTGCCCCAGTAGGCACCACAAAACGATGTATTTCGCTGATTGATCACTTCTGCGTGACGGCGCTGGGTCTCAGCCCGCTCGATCGTAAAGATGGGATGGGCATATTCGATACGACGAATGACCCTGGAAGGATCGACCCGCTCTTCACCATTGAGTGTCACACAGAACGTATGTTGCGAGTCGAGGCTCTGCAGCTGATTCATGTTGTAGGTAATGGTCGCTTTGCGATTCTCGCCGCGGGGCATGAAGTAATTCCAGCAGGCCCAGGCCCGTTCGCTACGAGGCAGAACGCTTGTGTCGGTATGCAACTGGGCGATATTCGGTTCATAGGGGAATGCGGAGAGCAGTTCGCGTTCGACCGGGTCTACGTCGCTACCGAGAATTCTTAAAGCCTGATCGCTGTGGCAGGCGAAAATCACGTGATCGAACTCTTCAGGAGCAGCGTTGACCGGAGTCACTTCCACACCTTCCGCGAGACGCCTGACAGCACGAATAGGGGTCTGTAGACGGATTGACTCTCGAAAGTCGGCGGTGATCGCTTTCACATACTGGTGTGATCCACCACAAACCACACGCCATTCAGGCAGTTCCCGGATCGCCAGGATGCCATGATTGCGGTAGAACTCCACGATGAAGCGAATTGGAAACTGTTCGAAAGTGCCTACCGGGCAGGACCAGATCGCCGACCCCATGGGGAGAAAATACTGATCGATGAATTCGCGGGAGTAGTTCTCACGCTTGAGATATTCGCCGACCGTCAAGGTATCATTATCGGAAACCAGCAGGGCCAGCGACTGCTTGTTGAAGCGAAAAATATCACTCAGAAGTTTGTAGAAGCGAGGGTTGAACAGATTCTTGCGCTGGGCAAAAAAGCCATTGAGATCAGCGCCCCGGTATTCCAGCCCGGTTCGTTCACACTTCATGCTGAAACTCATGCGGGTCGGCTGCGAAGTAATTCCCAGTCGGTCCAGCATGCGGGTGAAGTTCGGGTAAGTCTGGTGGTTAAAAACGATGAACCCGGTGTCGACGGGATGTTGCTCGCCTTCCAGATCGACTTCGATCGTGTTGGTGTGCCCGCCGATGTAATTGTTTGCTTCAAAGATTGTGACGTCGTGCTCTCGGTGTAGAAACCAGGCTGCTGTCAAACCGGAAATGCCGCTACCAATGATGGCAATTTTCATGAATGCACCTTATCTTGAGGTGACTTCACTGTGCACTGTCCCTGTTGGCAGCGCCCTGTTAATTTTAACCTGTGACGAGCAAAATGTCTGTAGAAATAATCGAGACTCTGTGAGATGCCGGGCAGGCGGGTCGGAGCCACGAGCCAACGGAGACCTATCGCAGAATACAGACGACGAAAGACTTCAACGCCACTCACCCAGGAACCGTCGGGGAGACGTCCCTGCATCTCTTCCATAAATTCTGTTAGTGTTTTTCCATAAACATCTGGATTAAAATCGTCAGCGGCAATATCGGTGAAATGAATCTTGTGGCGACGATCGAATCGCTTCAGCAGGTTGACCTCTCGCCGACAAAGCGGGCAGTCGCCATCATAGAAGGCTTCGATTTCACAGTATTCACGATCCATACTTCACCGTTCTTGTTATTGAATAAACGTTAAATTCAGCCGCCGACCAGTTCACGAATCGCATCCAGACGAGACCCTTCTGCGAGTGCTCTCAGTTTGGCTACTGCCCGCTGTTCCAGCTGACGCACCCGTTCTTTAGAGATGCCGAGTTCGTCGGCCAGCTTCTGGAAGGTCTGAATCTTGCGATGTTTGCCGAGAGCAAACCGGCTGCGGACTATAAATTGTTCCCGCTGATCGAGAGTATCGATCGTCTGCTTAAGCAGTTCGGAGAGTTCATCCCAGACTGCGCGGACCATCATCGGATTCTTCTGCTCCTGCAGTTCTTCCAGGGTACGTTCTTCACCCAGCTGTTTGAATTTGTTGCGTTCCTTGCGGCGATTGGCAATTTTGCGATACGCGTAATTCGAAATGGAGTGGTATGCGTACGTACTGAAGCGGAAACCCCGGGCATAATCGAACTTTTCGATGGCATGCATCAGTGTCAGGCAGCCGTCACTCAGTAGTTCATCAAAGCTCACACCTGGAGTCACGCATTTCTTGACGATCGAGACCACCAGTCGCATGTTACTGCGAAAGATCTGATCGCGAACCTGTTCTGCCTGTTGGAGCAGATTTACGATTCGGTCCAGTTCGCAGTGTTCGACCTCTTCCGGGTCGAGTTTGCAACGATGCATATTGGCTTTGAACTTAAGGTAGTTCATTCTGCGGAACAGATCCTGCTCGTCAGCTGCAGACAATACTTCTGAGCGACAGAGACGCGCGATTTGAGTCGAGAGTGCCCGGCTGCCCGGTTTTGTGAAGGCAGCAGTAGGAATCTCGGTGTTACTCTCAGGCAAAGGTTGCCCCAGAATAACCTCGTCCGCATCTGAATCCTGAAAGCTGGGATTCGGGATGAAATCGATTTCAGCCTGCAGAATCTTACGGGCACGTTCCGCCAGCTGCTGGGATGACTGCTTACAATGATCTTTTGAACACACTATCATTTTCATATTCCTGAAAATCGAAATTCGTTCATTTCGTCTACACCATTTATACGCATGCAGGAAAACAAAAACAACCACAAATTCGTCCAAAACGTTCATTTCGACAAAACTGAATGTATCCTGTTACTATTGAGGAACTTATAATTATGTGACTTGTCAGATTACAGTTTCCGAACTAGTATCTGTATATTGAATGTTTATGTCCTTTTTCGATAACGACCAGATCGTCCACTTCAGAATCAAGTCAAATGCACGAATTTCTGACGTCTAAACAGGTTGCCCGTGCCATCCAGGCCAGTGAATCCTCCGTCAAACGCTGGTGCGACAAAGGGGTAATCCCCACCCAGTACACTGCAGGAGGACACCGTCGGATTGCCCTGCCGGACCTGATCGAATTTTTACGTTCCAGCAAGTACGAGCTTGTACGCCCCGAAGTATTAGGCCTCCCTGCCACGACCGGACAGACCAGTCGGGTCATTGACCGTGCTGAGGAACAGCTGACCGAAGCGTTGTTGAGAGGCGAAGAAGATCTCTGCCGTCAGATCGTGCTGGACCTCTACCTGGCGGAACACAGCATCAGCGCCATCTGCGATCTGGTGATCGGTCGCTCGTTTGTGACCATCGGCGATCGTTGGGAGTGTGGAGAAGCGGAGGTCTACCAGGAACGACGAGGTTGCGAGCTGGCCCTGCGTCTGCTGCATGAATTGCGGACACTGATTCCCAATCCCCCACTTGATGCTCCCGTGGCTTTCGGTGGTGCGGTGGAAGGGGATCTCTACAGTCTGGCGACCACCATGGTTGAACTGGTGCTCCGTGACATTAAGTGGAATGCGTCTTCACTGGGAACCAACCTCCCCTTCTCCACCCTGGCCGCGGCAATCGAGCAACAGCGGCCGCGGATGTTCTGGCTGAGCGTGAGCTACATCCGTAACGAACAGGAATTCCTGCAGAACTACGCCGAACTCTATGATGAATTCGGCATGGATGTGGCCTTCGTCGTCGGCGGACGGGCTCTTAAGGAACCAATCCGGCAGCAGATGCAGTATGCCGCCTTCTGTGACAATATCCGCCACCTGGAATCATTCGCTCAGACACTGCTTAATGCCTCGGAAAAAGAACCGAAGTAGCAATTGCTCTCACTTCCGGTTCACATAGACGTAGTAAGCACCACAGATTTCCCGCCCCTGCTCATCCAGGAGCCAGGTCGTGAGTTCCAGCTGTCCGGGCTTCAATGGAGTCTCAATCGTAATCGACTCCCCATCGGCATCCGGTTTGGCCGTCGCTTCGAAACTGCCAATCTTGAGACGGCCTTTCGCGACTGGTAGCGCCACTCCTTCGGCGAGCTGCCCATCGGTTACTTTGACAGCCGGCGTACCTGCGTTCAGCTTTAATCCACTTTCACGGGGCCAGCGACGCAATTCGAATTCATAGTTGCCCACCTCGGCAATCGTCAGTTGCCAGGTACCGTTGCGGCGGATTCCACGACGCACCTGCCCCTGCTGATCGACAAAGACGTCCAGCCATTCACAGGCGGTGAGCATGGAAGGGTTCTCCGCAGCATGACCAATAATCACGCGTTGCGGCTCGGCTACGTGCGGTTGTAGCTCTTTCCACCACTGGTCGAGGTGCGCCTGCATCCGGGCGACGACATCCGGATGCTGCTCTGCCACGTTCTGTTTCTGCAGTGGATCACTGGTGAGATCATACAGTTCCCGGTTCTCCAGCCAGCGCCAGCGTTTCCAGAGGACGGCGGCTCCTTCTTTACGGGGTTTCGCGAGGAACATGTTTTTCTTATTGCCGACGATGGGCATCCGGCTGTAGTTGACGACCAGCATGCGGTCCGGCAGCGATTTGACTTCTCCCCGCAGGCGCGGCGCCAGACTGATCCCGTCCAGTCGCTGCTCAGGCAGAGGGAGCTCACAGAGCTCGGCCAGCGTGGGGAGCAGATCCTGGACGTGGGCCAGATCATTCAGGTCGCGCGCCGGGCCCAGCTTACCGTGTGGCCAGCGGATGAAACAGGGAACACGATGGCCGCCTTCCCAGAGCGTCACCTTCCTGCCACGCATGCCAGCGTTAAAGTAATCAGGGCCCATCGTACTGCCGTTATCGGTGAGAAAAATGACGATCGTATCGTCGCGCAGTTTCGATTCGCTCAAAAACTGATCCAGCTTGCCGATGTTTTCATCAATGTTAGCGCACATCGCGAGGTAACTGATGAGTGCTTTTTTACGCTGGGGTTTGAGATGTTGCACGACCTCGGGATGCTCCCGGAGTGCTGCTTCGACTGGTCGCCGATAATGATCGGGAACATACAGAGGTCCGTGGGGTGCATTCAGAGGCAGGTAGGCAAAAAACGGGAGGGATTCATCACGAGTGCGGATCCAGTTCTGCATTTCACGAAAAAAGACATCCGTGCAATAGCCGGTCTGCTTTACGCGGTGTCCGTTGTGCAGATAGGTATCATCAAAATAATCGTTGATCCAGTAGTCGGGTACCGCGCTGATGTGTGATGAGGGAAACCAGAGTGTTTCCTGGAAGCCACGATCCTGTGGACGATAGGGATAATTGTCACCCAGATGCCATTTCCCGAACATGCCGGTGCGATAACCGGCCGCCTGAAACTGGTCGGCCATGGTCTGGAGTTCGGGCCTGAGCAGCGTCCGCCCGCTGCTGACATTCATGGCGGCATTGCGAAACGCGTCCTGCCCGGTCATCAGCTGCCCCCGGGTCGGGGTACACATCGGGGCGACGTGAAAGTCGGTCAGACGGACACTGTCAGAGGCCAGCTGATCGAGGTGGGGAGTTTTGAGCAGGGGATTTCCGTGACAGGAAAGTTCACCGTAACCCTGGTCATCGCTCATAATCAGGATCACATTGGGTTGACCGGCGGCCAGAACCGGATTGAGGCCTGAAAACAGCCACAGAGTGATGAGCAGCAGTCGCATCTGTTATTCCCCTGATTTTCGCATAAGGGTAAGAGTCCACCTGATAAAAACACTTATTTTCAAGTGTTTTTGACAGGGGGAAAATAGTTTACATGAATTGCTATTCCTGAAACAGATTCCATTGTATAATGCCCTCAACAACGGTTCAAACACAGTCTTTGCACGTGGGTCCTGTCTCGCCTCCAGTCCCCAGTATTTCAGGAGAAGTTTTGATGGCACCCCACTATATCCCCGATGGCTATCATGCAGTTACTCCGTATCTGCTGGTAGAAGGGGCAGCGAGACTGATTGAGTTCGTGACACTCGTATTCGATGCAACAACCGAGCTGATTTCGTACCATGAAGACAAAATCGGCCATGCTACGCTACGAATCGGGGATTCTACGGTTGAACTGGCCGACGCCTGCGAAGAATGGGGGCCCACCTCCGCAGCTCTGCATGTTTATGTACCAGATGTCGATCTCACCTACCAGAGAGCCTTGGAAGCAGGCGCTTTAAGCCAGCGCGGACCGGCAGATCAGTTCTACGGTGAGCGGAGTGCCTCGGTGAAGGATCCGTTCGGAATTCAATGGCATATCGCCACCCAGACGGAAGTGCTCTCCAAAGAAGAGCTGCTCCGCAGGGCTGACGAATTCAAACTGCTGCAAAGCCAGCAGCAGCAACACCAACAGTAATCTGACGTGATCAGTTTTCGTCTGACTCTGTCGGAATGTACTTGTTATACAGTTCCGCGTAGTCTTCACGGACCGGGCTGAATACATCCAGCACTACGGCAGGTCCATCAACGGCAACCGCCTGGTGGGGAGTATTAGGGGGAATAATGAACATCGCCCCTGCTTCGACAGTTCGCACTTCATCCCCCATTGTCAGTTCCAGCCGGCCTTTGAGCAGCATTCCGCCCTGCTCGTGTGGATGATGATGCATGGGCACAATGGCCCCTTCATCCATTTCCAGGTAAGACAGCATCAGATTTTCCCCGAAAGGGGTCCGCATTTTACAGCCGGGCAGGACTTCCAGGGGCTTGACGGAATCGATATCAATAAAGGGCATTATTTCGGAACTCCTTTGCATGAGAGTGGTTTCCGCCTCACAATGATGGCAGTCACTTCAAGTTAAAGAAATGATTTGAGAATTGATAGTCTGACGAACCTGAGAAGCGAAACCGCTGTCAGATCTGAATGTACATTCCGCCCCCTGCTCTCTTCCCGAGGACCAGCTGATTCCATGTATGTCCCAGCCGCTTTTGCCGAAACCGACGTCAGCCGACTGCACCCGTTCATCGAGCAACACAGCTTCGCCACCCTGGTGAGCAATCAGGGAGAGGAGCCGTTTGCTTCCCACCTGCCTTTACTTTTGCAGCGTGAGGTGGGACAGAATGGGTGCCTGCTGGGGCACTTTGCCCGGGCGAACCCGCAGGCGGAAACTCCGGACAATCAGAGTGTGTTGGCCATCTTCCATGGGCCGCACGCTTACATCTCACCCACCTGGTATGCCTCCCAAAATACAGTCCCCACCTGGAACTATCAGGCGGTGCACGTATACGGTCGGTATTCCCGGATCACTGATGACGCGGAGCTGAAAGCGGTCATCGCAGAAACCGTGCGGTTTTATGAAGCCTCGCAGCCTGAGTCCTGGTCAATCGAGACTCCGGAAGCCGAGTTCACCGAGGGACTGCTCAAGGGAATCGTCGGCTTTCGGATTGAGATTGAACGCATCGAAGGCAAATTCAAACTGAGCCAGAACCATCCCGAAGAGCGGCGGCAGAAAGTGATCGATGCGTTAAAAAAACAGAGCAGCGACGACGCTCAGGCCATCGCTGCTCTGATGGAAGCAGATCTTACCGCTTAGCGGGCGTATTCAACCGTGCGTGCTTCGCGCATCACGGTCACCCGGATTTCGCCCGGGTAGGTCAGGGTTTCTTCAATCGCCTTGGCGATGTCTTTGCACATCTTGGCTGCTTCACGGTCGTTGACCTGATCGGAATCGACGATCACGCGAACTTCACGACCGGCCTGAATCGCATAGGTATGATCAACACCCGGGAAGCCGCAAACCAGCGTTTCCAGCTCTTCAAGGCGACGCACATATTTTTCCAGCGTATCACGGCGGGCCCCAGGACGCGAAGCAGAACAGGCGTCTGCTGCAGCAACCAGTACCGTGTAGATGTAATCGGGGCGGATGTCATCGTGATGACCGGCGGCGGCATGCACGACTTCCTGACATTCGCCGTACCGCTTCAGCAACTGGGCCCCGACGGCGGGGTGGCCCCCTTCCATTTCGTGGTCGGCTGCTTTACCTATGTCATGAAACAGACCACAGCGTCGGGCGAGTGTCCCGTCCAGGCCGAGCTGTTCTGCCATGATGCCGGTCAGAGCGGAAACTTCGATAGAGTGCCGCAACACATTCTGGCTGTAACTCGTACGGAAATGCAGACGGCCCAGCAGGTCGATCAGCTTGGGATGCACGCCGGAAATATTGACTTCCTGACAGGCATTCTGCCCCATGGTCTGGATGTATTCTTCGAGTTCCTTCTGCGTCTCTTCGACGACTTCCTCGATGCGGGCCGGATGGATGCGTCCGTCGTTGACCAGTTTCTGCAGGGACATTTTACCGATCTGCCGACGCACGTTATCGAAGGCCGAGACGACAACCACTCCGGGTGTATCGTCTACGATCACATCGACGCCGGTCGCTTTTTCGAAGGCGCGGATGTTACGACCTTCCCGACCAATGATCCGCCCTTTCATTTCCTCTTCGGGCAGTTCTACTGTGGAGACGGTGGTCTCAGCCACGTGTCCGGAGGCGAACCGTTGCACGGCCATGCCGATGGTTTCGCGGGCCAGCTTATCGCACGACTGCTTCAGTTCGTTCTGATACTTCAGGATCAGGGCACCGGTCTCACTCTTGAGATCGTTTTCCAGCCGGTCGAGCAGCATCTGGGATGCGGTTTCGCGATCCAGTCCACTGATTTTGAACAGCTCTTCCTGCTGCTTCTTCAGAGCCCGCTCCAGTTCCTGCTCGCGGGCTTCGACCGCTTTGGTACGGGAGGCCAGCTTGGACTGGGTAGCCTGAATCATAGATTCCTTTTTGAGGAAATCGGCCTGCTGATCTTCGAGCGCGTTCTCACGCTTGCTGAGCTTTTTCTCAACCGACCAGAGCTCTTCGCGCTGCTTGTTGACTTCTTCTTCCAGAGATTCGCGGCGTTTGAGCAGCTCTTCTTTGGCTTCCAGCTTCTGGCTTTTGAGCAGATTTTCGGCATCGAGTTCGGCCTGTTTCAGGATCTGCTGATAAGACTGATAGGCAGATCCACGGCGAATCCGGTCAATGAAATAACCGATGAAGGCCCCGACAATGAGCGCCAGAGTAGCTCCAATAGCGACTTCTGTAAACATATTCCAGGTGCTTCCTATGCGCCTTTGGTGAAAAGTCCCTTTCCTGCAGAATGCTATTTGGCGTTAACATTTAACAGAGACAATACCGTACAAATCCTTAATCTCCAGTCCTGGAGATCAGGCCGAAAGTGTACGATGCAGGTTGTCAGGAATTTCTCAGAATGACAGGAGCGTCCGGGAGTTTCTGATCGATCTAAAGATGTCTGAATAAAGATATGAAATTCAAATAACAGCTTTAACTCAGCAGTAGTCTGGAACTTGGTGAATTTGAACAACAAACAGATGGCCCGAGCAGGTGCCTGCTAACGCCGTCGAAAGTATCTCCGGTCTGTGCGCACCGGGACGGGTACTTTCGACCGTAATTCGATCCCCAGATAAGACAGAATTTGACGCACCCACTCCTGCTGCCCCGTCAGTTGTGTCTGAACATGTGCAGGGGAAGAGCTTTCTTCCGTCCAGGGAGAGGTTTTCCGTGAACGAATCAGCGTCGGCAATCGTTTCGCCACCTTTGTGAACAGAACATAAATTGCAAGGATTGTCTCATTGAGAATGCCAAACATTGTTGATTCTCCAATTCAACTGTACCTGATACTACTTTAGAAACTCGTACTGCACAGAGTTTGTTTTGACACAGCAGCTGAAGTTCAGTTTCCGTGTCGTAAACAGTTCTGTGACAATGCTCCCGATCAAGCCAGGAAATGCCGAAAGGAAACTTAAAAATAAAATACAATGAAACTATTATGAAAAGCTCACTCCAGAACATCCAGAAAAAAACAGGAAACATCGGCCGATTCCCAAAGTTCGTTCTTTCAGGAATCGAAGTGACGAATCTGTCTGTAACTCGAATGACAGAGGAAACTTCTCGCAAATTTCCCGATTCATGGTAACAAGAGATTTCCGGATGCGATAGTATATTGTGAGAAATATTGGTTCAATTTCCCATCTCGCTCTCATGCGTCAGACCTGCCTGCGTGTCTCCCGTCAGTGAAAGAAACGATTGCCCTTATGAATGAGTTTGTCTCAGCAGTGAATCGCGGCTGGCGCGCCTGCGAGCAGCGGATTGCAGCCGGGCAAACGCATTTACCAGACAAGAGTCCACCTGCAGTACAAGCCGAGAGAACCCTGGTTGCGGTCTCGGGTGGTGCAGACAGCGTCGCGCTGCTGCGCGCCCTGATGGAACTGGCCTCAAAGACAGAAAACGACTGCCGGCCCGGTTCCCTGGTCGTTGCCCACCTGAATCACGGCCTGAGGGGCACAGATTCCGATGCGGACGCGGACTGGCTGACAAAGACCTGCCGGGCATTGAATCTGCCTCTCGTATTGGAAAAACAGGAGCTGGCGTCGCAACAGACGGGGTCCTCAACGGGTCTGGAAGAACTGAGTCGCTCGGCCCGCTATGAATTTCTGATCCGGACAGCCCATGCAGAAGACTGCACGCGGATTGCAGTGGCGCACACGCGCGATGATCAGGCGGAAACCGTATTGCATCACATCATCCGCGGCACTGGAATCTCCGGTCTGAAAGGTATCCCCCGTGTTCGTTTACTGGCGGAAAACCTCTATCTCATACGTCCCTTACTGGATCTCGGTCGCGAAGACGTTGTGCATTATCTGCAGGAATGTAGCCAGGAATTTCGCACCGATGCGTCGAATACAGATCTGCGTTTTACCCGCAATCGCATTCGTCATCAATTACTCCCCTACCTGAAAACAGAGTTCAATCCCGCTGTCGTGCAGGCCTTACAACGGCTCTCTCAACAGGCAGAAGAAGTCACCGAAGTGATTTCAGCAGATGTGACACAGATTCTAAATCGTGCGACCCTCGATCAGAACCGGGAGACCTGGCGGCTGGACTGTGATCAACTGCTCGATACTCCCGATTATCTGGTCAAACAGTGCTTTCTCAAGATCTGGCAGGAGATGCACTGGTCGCGGAAGCGGATGGGCTTCGATCACTGGCAGCGACTGCTCGAACTGACGCGGGAAGGCCAGAAAATTCACCTGCCCGACCAGATTGAAGCGGAACGACGGGAACGTCTGCTGATTTTACGCAGGCTGCCTGACCGCACCGAGACTTAAGATTCAGGAATCTGACAAACATTCGCATTCCTGCATACGTATTGTGGAAATCTCAATCGGGGTTGGTTAGAATCTGGCGTTGCTGATCAACCTGCAACCAGCGTCCGCTCGAAACATTGCCTTTCCGGCAGCCGGTTGTGCTAAGTCGTTGTCGTGTGCTCAAGACCTTTCGAAGTATCCATTCCAGGTCAGCATCTTCCAGTTTCGCTTTGAAACGTTTGATACTTGAACCACACCTTGCACTTAATATTCTCGCCCTCAATCAAACAAAGAAGTCGCAACCATGAACAATAACAAGCCGCTGTTTATTGCGAGTTTTATGACACTCATTGCCGCCGGCGTCGGATTTGCCATCCGCGGCGGGATCCTCGCAGACTGGGGTGCCCAGTACGGATTCACCAAGTTCGACCTGGGAACGATCACCGGAGGCGGCCTGGTCGGTTTCGGTGTCGTGATTCTGCTGGCCAGTCTGATCACCGACAATGTCGGCTACAAACCGATCCTGCTGCTGGCGTTCATTCTGCACGTGCTGTCAGCCCTGGTCACCTTTGCGGCGACTCCCATCTTCAACAGCATGGGGAAAGACGCGACCTACTGGTGCCTCTATATCGGGATGTTCATGTTTGCGGTGGCGAACGGCTTGTGTGAAGCGGTCATCAATCCGCTGGTGGCGACACTTTATCCTCGACAGAAAACACACTATCTCAACATTCTGCACGCTGGCTGGCCGGGCGGGCTGATTATCGGCGGGATCATCGCTACGATCTACACGAGTATCAAAGGCAATGTTGCCGGAATGCGATGGGAAATTCCGATGGCGGTCTTTCTCGTGCCGACCCTGATCTACGGTTTCATTGTGATCAAGCAGAAGTTTCCGCAATCGGAAGCCAAGTCGGCTGGTGTCAGCTTTGGCCAGATGTTGATGACGTTTGCCAGCCCGCTGTTGTTGTTCCTGCTCCTGCTACATGCCTGTGTCGGTTATGTAGAACTGGGTACGGACAGCTGGATTGCCAACATCACAGAGTCTATCGTTACGGGACAGGGACTGTATCTGTTCATCTACGCTTCAGCGATCATGTTCGTCCTGCGTTTCTTCGCCGGTCCGATTGTGGAAAAAATCAATCCACTGGGTCTGCTCTTCATGAGTGCCTGCTTCGGTTCCATCGGTCTGTACATGATCGGTTCTTCACAGGGAGTCGTCTGGGTCTGGATCGCCGTGACTGTTTACGGCCTGGGTAAAACCTTCCTCTGGCCGACCATGCTGGGTGTGGTTGGCGAACTGTTCCCCAAAGGGGGCGCGATCACCATGGGCGCCATGGGAGGCATTGGTATGCTCTCAGCCGGTCTGCTGGGTGGTCCCGGCATCGGTTACAACCAGGATTACTATGCGACTGAAAAGCTCGAGGAAATCGCTCCTCAAACTTACGAACGCTACTCCGTTGCAGAAGCGAACGGCTTCCTGTTTCTCCCCAAGATCAAAGGTCTCGATGGTTCCAAGGTCAGTGTCTTGAACAATGATGGCCAGGATCTGGAGAAGAAAGTAGAACAGCTTGATAAAGAGGGGAAATCGGATGCATACATTTCCAACCTCAATACCTGGTGGCAGGGAGCGGAAGCGTTTGCCCCTGAAGATATCGGCCCGGTTGATGAAGCCGGCATTTATGGTGGCCGAATGGCACTGAAGTGTACGGCCCTGGTTCCGCTGGTCATGGCCATTGGTTACCTGATTCTGGTGCTCTACTTCTACATGAAGGGGGGCTACAAGGCAGAAGTTCTGCACGGTGAAGAACCGGACGGCGAACACTACACCGGTGGTGTTGAAGGTCCCGTCGAGTAAGGCTCTCCCGGTGACTTTTGAAGTTCACGAACGACCACTCTTTTGGGGTGGTCGTTCTTTTTTTTCGGATACAGGAAAGTGTCTCATGGCAGGATCGTCGGAGTGGAATCTGACTTCCTGCTCAGCCAGTGCTGTCAAGTGATCGCCAAAAAAACATTCAACAGTGCCGATGGGTTGACATTTTGACTGATAGCTGGATAACAGAACTATAAATACGCGTATTCCCCGCCTTGAAATCTAATACATCGTCTTACCGATTCTTCTTTCAAATAGCAGGTACGTTCCCATGCAAGACGCTTTCCCCGAGTCTCCCACGTTTGTCACCCACCTTGAATGTGGCATGGAGCATGATCACTACGAAGCCGACCAGTTGCACGGCCTGTCCAAAGCGGGCAAACCCCTGCTGGTGAAATACGATCTGGACGGCATCAAGCAGTCGGCCAGTAAAGAAGACCTGGCAGCCCGGCCGGCAACTCTCTGGCGGTATCGCGAATTCCTGCCGGTTCGCAAATCGGAAAACATTGTCAGCCTGGGCGAAATACATACACCCCTGATTCCCGTGCCGCGTCTGCAGGGCGGACAGGGGCAGGTCTGGATTAAAGACGAAGGTCGTCTGCCCACAGGTTCCTTCAAAGCCCGCGGTCTGTGCATGGCAGTCTCGATGGCCAAAGAACTGGGCGTCACCAAAGTCGCGATGCCCACCAACGGGAATGCAGGTGCCGCGCTGGCCGCCTATGGTACCCGGGCCGGCATGAAGTCTTACATCTTCTGCCCCGGTGATACCCCGGAAATCAATGTCCGTGAAATCGCCGCCCAGGGAGCGAATGTCTGGCGGGTGAATGGGCTGATCAACGACTGCGGAAAAATTGTGGGCGAAGGGAAAGAGAAAGTCGGCTGGTTCGACTTCTCCACACTCAAAGAACCCTACCGCATCGAAGGTAAAAAAACGATGGGCCTGGAACTGGCCGATCAGATGGGTTGGGAAGTCCCTGATGTCATCTTCTACCCGACTGGCGGTGGTACCGGTTTGATCGGCATGTGGAAAGCCTTTAATGAACTCAAACAGATGGGCTGGCTCACCGGTAAGCTGCCTCGCATGGTGGCCGTTCAGGCTTCCGGCTGTGCTCCAATGGTGAAAGCCTATGAAGCGGGTGAGGAACACGCCCCACTCTGGGAGAATGCCCATACAATCGCTGCAGGAATCCGGGTTCCCATCGCCGTGGGTGACTTCCTGATTCTGCGTGCAGTCCGGGAAAGCAACGGGTTTGCGACCGCCGTCGATGATGACAAAATCTCAGCTGCCCTCGATGAATGTTCGCAGAAGGAAGGTTTCCTGATGTGTCCCGAAGGGGCTGCGACCTATGCCGCCTACAAACAGGAACTGGCATCGGGGCGTGTCAGCCCGGATGAAAGTGCAGTCCTGTTTAACTGTGCGACTGGATTGAAATACCCACTGCCTCCCGCAGACCAGTCAATCGATATCAACGAGCCCGTTGACTACTCGATGTTTGACTAAAACCCAAGCCACGAACTGAGAGCAGCAGGAAGTAAGCCATGAGCAATGTGCTGGTGACCGAAAATATTCAAGGGGCATCCATGAACGATCTGATGAAAGATCTGGATGTCGAGTTTGACGCCTACCTCTGGCAGAACGTCAATCTGCTGAAGCAGAAGCTTGCAGATGCCCAGGCACTGATTGTCAGGAATCAGACGAAAGTCAACCAGGAACTGATTGATGCAGCTCCCAACCTGAAAATTATTGCCCGCGCAGGAGCCGGTCTGGACAACGTCGATACCGCTTACGCGAAAGAGAAAGGCATCGTCGTCAGTTACACGCCCGATGCGAACTCACTCTCTGTCGCAGAGTTGACGCTGGGACTGATGCTGGCCCTGCTCCGCAAGATTCCCGAAGCACGACAGGATACACTGACCGGCGGCTGGAACCGCGTTAAATTCACCGGCACCGAACTGAACGGCAAAACACTGGGCCTGATTGGCATGGGACGGATCGGTACACTGACCGCAACCCGGGCCCGGGCCTTCGGTATGAACATCATCGCCGCAGACCCGTATCTTGCTGCCGACGCACCGCATTTGAAAGAGCTTAACGGCAAACTGGTTTCACTCGATGATCTGCTGGCACAGGCAGATGTGATTACCTGTCACAGCCCGCTGACACCGGACACGCGCGGGATGCTGACCTATCAGCATTTCAGCAAAATGAAACCGACGGCCTGTTTCATCAACACCTCGCGGGGAGAAGTCGTCGACGAACGGGGGCTGACCCAGGCGTTGCTGGAACATAAGCTGGCCGGTGCTGCCCTGGACGTGCGGGAAGTCGAACCTCCACACCAGAGCGCCCTGAATCAACTGGAGAACGTGATCCTAACACCGCATATCGCCGCCTTTACCCTGGAAGCTCAGGAGCGAGTGGTAGACGCGGTCTGCGAAGACGTCCGACTCGTACTGAGCGGCAAACCGGCCGTCAATGTTTTTCAATCTTAAACTGAGAGCACCAGCCTGATGCAAGACGAACTCAAAGAAGAAAAATGGTATCACGGCATTTCCCGTTACCAGTGGCTCGTGTTGATTATTGCTTCGCTGGGCTGGGTCTTCGATGTGTTCGAAGGCCAGATCTTCGTCGCCAGCATGAACGAGGCAATGCCTTCACTGATCCGGGTTGAGCCGCTGAGTGAGGAGGAACTCCAGAATCCCCAGAAAGTAGAGGCACACGAGAAAGAGATCTCGGGACGCAAGGCACTCTATAACAATATCGCGCTCGGCGCCTTCCTGATCGGTGGTGCGCTGGGGGGGATTGCCTTTGGTGCCTTGAGCGACCGCATCGGCCGCAAAAAAACAATGTCGCTGACGATTCTGTTCTATTCGTTCTTTACCTGTCTCTCGGCGTTGTCACAGGAATGGTGGCAGTTGGCCGGGTTCCGCTTTCTCGTGGCCCTCGGTGTGGGGGGCGAATGGGCGGTGGCGAGTACCCTGGTAGCGGAATCTTTCCCGCCGAAAGCACGAGCCCGCGTGGGGAGTATCTTCCACGCTTCCAGTGTGCTGGGAACTTACCTCGCGATTCTGGCGGGGGCGTTCATTATTGGTAACGAGCGCATCTTGGAGTATGCCAAAGAAGCCGGCATGCCCAGCATGCCCTGGCGTGTGGGCTTCGCATTAGGCGTGATCCCCTCGTTTCTGATCATCTGGATCCGACGTTCGATGCACGAGCCGGAATCCTGGCAACAGGCCCAGGAGGCTTCGCACGACGGTGAAGGCAAGAAGCTGGGCTCCATCATGGACCTGATGTTACCCGAGTATGTTAAGGGGACCTGCATCGGCGTGCTGCTGGCCGCGATCGGGCTGGCCACGTTCTGGGGTGTGCACATCTATGGAAAGAATGCATTTTTGAATGCCGTTCAGGCGGACTACCTCGCCGAACAGTTCCCCGGACAGGCTGAAATCTCTCCCGATGAAAGCAAGGCATACCTGGAAACGATCAAGGCGCCCCTCAAACGCTGGGAGATGCTGGGAATGTTCCTGGCGACGACGGGCGGTGGACTGGGGCTGCTGGCATTCGGTCCGATCTGCGAATGGGTCGGACGCCGGGGGGCATTTTTCCTGTTTCACGTTGGCGGGCTGATCAGTTCCTTACTGCTGTTCCAGGTATTTCATAATGCGACCGTGATCGGCTGCTTCCTGCCTGTGTTTGGTTTTCTGACACTCGGCATGCACGCCGGTTATGCGATATACTTCCCCGAACTTTATCCCACCCGTATGCGGGGCACTGGTACCGGCTTCTGCTTTAATGCCGGTCGTATCCTGGCAGCACCGATCCTGTTCATCGGGGGCTGGATGCAGAAGGACTGGGGCTATTCACTGGCACAGACAGCAACAATTCTGAGCATGCTGTACATCGTCGGTGCAATTCTGCCCTACTTTGCCCGTGAAACCAAAGGCAGCGAGCTGATGGAATAGTTCTGTCTGCTCCCTGCCTGCGCTCACTCTTGCCTGACAGAGCCATGCTGGCGGCATGGCTCATTATTACGTAGCTAAATCTAATGATGTTTTCTGATCCACAGTTGTGGTTATTCGTCCTCGCTGCTGTTTTCTGTTCTGCATTGATCCAGGGAATTATTGGCTTCGGTTATGCCATCGTGGCGATGGCGGTGCTGCCTCTGTTACTCAACTTTCGCGAAGCCAACCTGATCGTGGCTTACAGCATTGTGCTGCCGGTAATCTGGACGTTCTGGGCTTACCGCAGGCATTCGAACCTGAAACTGCTGGCGGGAGCCATCATCGGTTCGCTGGTGGGACTCCCCCTGGGGCTGCTGACATTCACCCTGATCGATCTGGATTACCTGGTACGGGGCACCGGGCTGGTGATCCTGCTGATCGTGGTCGACGGCTTCTTTCAAAAGCCAGTGCATGTTGACGAAGGGCCGCAGAAAGCCTCTTCGGTGTGGAGCACATTCGCCGGGTTTTGCAGCGGTTTCCTGGCGGGATCGACGAGTATCGCGGGGCCGCCGATTGTGATCTATGCGATTCGCCAGCCCTGGACGCAGGAACAATACAAGGGATTCATCTTCGGCTTCTTCATCATGATTTCGATTTCGCGGGCCATCGGTCTGGCTCTGATGGGCTTCGCCACACTCCCCGTGCTGGTGACGACCGCGGTGATTGTTCCCTTTGTCTTTCTGGGTACCAAACTGGGCCTGATGCTGGGCCCCAAAATCAATCCGGTATTGTTTAAACGATGCCTGCTCTTACTGCTGGCGGTCAGTTCGCTGTATATGCTGATCCAGGGCAAGCCGGCGGTTCCTACAGAAGATGAACCTCCGATGGTGGAAATCATCGAACCGGGCGATGGCCAACCGAAGATTCAGACCTTCCCGGAAAAATCGTCCCCCTGAAGCCACTCCAGCAGCTGCTGCTGGGCAGGCAACCGGGTTTCCAGCTGCAGCAGTTCCTGAATGAGTGCAGGCAGGTCTGTAATCGTATCCACATCGGTCAATTGGGGCAGCTGATGCACGGCTCCCCAAGATTGCAGCCGTTCACAAAGAACTGACGAGGTCTCGCTTACGCTGTAAGGCACACTGTTCCAGAGTTGTTCGTCCAGGCAGACCCGCGTCCCAAACAGATAGAAGCCCCCATCTGCGGCGGGTCCCAGGACGAAACGGGGAGGTGCTGCAGGCTGATCGAGGATCCCAATTGCTTCCAGCAGGATCTCACATGACAATTGCGGCGCATCTGCACCGAGAAAAATCACGAACGCGTGCTGTTCCAGCAAGCGTTGATTGACGTGGGCCAGTCGATCTCCCAGTCCCCCTGCTCCCTGAGGGATCGTTGTGAAATCGTGCCAGAGGGGCGCGTCGCAAGCCGTCGGTTCTGCGACTGCCCAGTAGGGAACGACCTGTCTCTCCTCTGAGACTGCTGCTACCACTGCCTGCACCGCCCGGGCGGAACGTGTATGGAACTGCTCGGCTGACTGCTGTCCGATGTCGGCCGCCAGTCTCGTTTTTAACGGGGAATAACCCGGGGTCTTTACAAAGACGGCGATTGCGCCTTGCCGTGAAACCATGCTCGAATCCGTGCTTTCATCAGTAAAAAGAATTGGGGTGTCGCCTGGCAGGCCGTGAGCCAGAGGTGCTGGAGTGTGACCTTGAGCCAGCCCCGCTCCCGATATTTACGGGCGCTCGTGGCAATGTCTGCCCCCGTGCATTTCAGTCGCAGTCCCGCCTGACGGGCTTTCCAGACCAATAGATGATCTTCGCCGTAAGCCGCTGATTCGTCAAACCCGCCCAGCGAATGAAAGGCTTCCTTCTCCAGGCAGAGCCCCTGATCTCCAAAGGGCATTCCCAGAAGATGCGAGCGAAACCAGACGCCCCAGCGATTGACGTGCATCAGAAAAAAACTCTGAGCTTCAAACCGCAGATTAAAATAATGCACTGCTGCTGGGTCCGTTTGCAGGGACTCGATCAGTCTGGAAACGCTGTGTGCAGGCAGACGCGAATCGGCGTGCAGAAACAAAATAAAATGCTGCTGGGCCAGCACGGCTCCCTCGTTCATCTGCACTGCCCGACCGATTGCTGTCTGCTGCCAGCGACATTGCTTCCGGAGTGGGGATGCCTGCAGCAGCGTCTTCCAGTCAGCGGGCGGAGGCCCATTTGAGACAAACAGAAACTCGGTTGACTCCGAAAACGCACTCAAATCGGGCAGCAGGTCACGCCAGGATGCATCCCCCTGGAGGATCGGGATCACGACGGAAAGCGCTGCTGCAGAATCCATGGTGCGGAAGGAACTCTTTTTTGAAGAGGGAATCGGAAAATGTGAGGTGCTTCACAGCCTGGAACGTCATCATAGTCCATGCTGGAAACATCCAGAAGTCGCCTGTTGAGGGGAAAGGGAATGTTTATCGATTTCCCGCCGTCGATTATACTGTAGGAGCCTGAGAAACAGGTACACCCCCTGATTGGAACTTCCTCTCGCTGTTTCGGCGAACCGGAAAGGAAAACGCAACGCTATGAACTCAGTCAATACGCGACAGCAGTCGACCGAAGAGGCCTCGGTTTACAATCGCTATGCCAGTGCGGCACACGAACGCGAACAGTCACTCTGCTGCCCGGTACAATACAACCCCGCCTATCTGTCGATCATCCCGGAAGAAATTCTCGAAAAAGATTACGGCTGCGGAGATCCGTCACCCTACATTTCCCCGGGAGACACGGTCCTCGACCTGGGATCGGGGGGCGGCAAGATCTGTTATATCGCTTCCCAGATTGTCGGCCCGGAGGGACGGGTGATCGGCGTGGACTGCAATGCAGAAATGCTGGCGCTGGCGCGAAAGTATCAGCAGCCGGTTGCTGAAGAACTGGGATATGCGAACGTGGAATTTCGCTGTGGCCTGATTCAGGATCTGCAGCTGGACCTCGACCTGCTTAACCAGGAACTGGCCCACAGCCCGATCGACAGTCAGGCACGCTGGCTGGAACTGCGTGATCTGGAACAGCGACTGCGCAGTGAATCGCCCCTGATCGCGGACGAGAGCGTCGACTGCGTCGTCTCCAACTGCGTGTTGAACCTGGTGCGGGAAGCGGACCGGGCTCAGTTGCTGCAGGAAGTCTTTCGGGTATTGAAGCGGGGCGGTAAAGCGGTGATCAGCGATATCGTCTGCGATGAAGATGTGCCCCAGGAGATGCGCGATGATCCGACGCTCTGGTCGGGTTGCATCTCGGGCGCGTTTCGGGAAGATGCGTTCCTGGCGGCCTTCGAAGCGGCCGGCTTCCACGGGATGGAAATTCTCAAACGCGAAGAGCAGCCCTGGCAAACCGTTAACGGGATTGAGTTCCGTTCGGTCACCGTCTCCGCTTACAAGGGGAAACAGGGGCCCTGTCTGGAGCGCAATCAAGCTTTGATTTATCGCGGTCCGTTCAAAAAAGTGGAAGACGACGACGGTCACCTCTACTTCCGCGGGCAGCGGATCGCGGTCTGCGATAAAACATTCAACCTGCTGCAGCAGGCCCCCTATGCGGGACAGTTCCTCCCGGTGGAACCTTACCAGGATATTCCACTGGAACAGGCGACCGAGATGGACTGTCGCCGGAATGCGATTCGGGATCCCCGGGAAACCAAAGGCAAGGGTTTTGATCTGACCACCCAGATTCTGGACTCCTGCTGTACCCCGGACGGTGGCTGCTGCTGACCTGATGACTTGCTCCTCGGAAGATATAACCTAGAGACGAAAACGGAAGATCGGGAACGTTTATGCCTTCACTCACCCTGCTGCGACAACAGAGCAAACTGGCTGATCCACGCGAGCAGTTAAAGATTCTCGCTGCTCAGGACCAGGTGCCGACGTTTGATGCGCAGCTTGAAACGCATCAACTCCCGCTGCTGCAGGCCCAGACACTGGAAACGCTGCAGGTCAACCTCGGACGATTGTGCAACATGACGTGCGAGCACTGCCATGTGGACGCCGGTCCGGACCGCAGGGAGATTATGCAGATTGAGAACGTCGAGCACTGTCTACGCGCCCTGGCACATCCCGGCTTCCAGACCCTGGATCTGACGGGGGGCGCTCCGGAGATGAATCCCCATTTTCGGCTGATGGTCAGACGTGGTCGCGAGATGGGCAAACGGATCATCGATCGCTGCAATCTGACCATTCTGCTCGCTCCGGGCTATCGGGATCTCCCGGAATTCCTGGCGGAGCACGAAGTCGAGATTGTCGCCTCCCTGCCCTGCTACCTGGAAGAGAATACTGATGCCCAGCGGGGCGATGGTGCGTTTCAGAAATCGATCCAGGCCCTGAAACAACTCAATGAAGTGGGTTATGGGGCTCCCGAATCCCCCCTGAAACTTACGCTGGTCTATAACCCGGTCGGACACTCCCTGCCCCCCGATCAGGGACAGCTCGAATCCGCCTACCGGGAGCAACTGCGTTCGCGGTTTGGCATCGAGTTTACGAACCTGATTACGATCACCAACATGCCCATCAGCCGTTATTTAAGCGAACTGGTTGCGCAGGAGCGACTGGAAGAGTATATGTCGCGGCTGGTCCAGGCATTTAACCCGGAGACCGTCCCGGGGGTCATGTGCCGCTCGCTGATCTCGGTCGACTGGGAGGGGTATCTCTACGACTGTGATTTCAACCAGATGCTCGCGCTTCCCGTCTCACCGCCCCGACAGAGACATATCCGAGATTTTGATTATGGATCTCTGGAGGATCGCCCCATCGTGACTCAGCGGCACTGTTTTGGCTGTACAGCCGGGGCGGGATCGAGCTGTGGCGGGGCTCTGAATCCGGGCTGAAACGGGGTTCCTCAAGACCTCCCCCGACCAGGTTTGACTGGCGAAATTATGCCTGGAGACGGGTATGAAATTCCTTTGAAGATTCGATGAATCCAGGCTCCGCTGACTAAGGGGCATCTCTTCCCGCTATTCATCTTATCACTACAGATTCCCCGCCCGGAAACTGGCAGTATCCGGCCCATTTTTTTTGCTCTGATGGTGCAAATCGACGATTTTTTCCTCATGTGATTCCACCGCTCAGACGGAAATAGTTCTATATATTTTCAGTTCATTTTTTTCGCACTTGACAAAGCAAAATAAATAAAATAAAGGGAATAATTGCGGCTGGCAGATTTCGTAGAATCCCTGCTGGATCAGCACTTCCGTGTGTTGACTTGCCTCCTTTGGGGGTAACTCACAACGGACCCCCAACCGTTAAATAATCGTTTAGAGACCTGGAAAGCACATACAACGAAATCACGAGGATGTAACTGTGTTATTAGCTGATTCCCTTCATACCGAATCCACTGAAGAGCTTGAAACGTTCTCGGATAAGCTCCCCATCGTTTTCTTTTCGCTAGACGATGATGAAGAAAACATTGGCTTTGATGACCTCGAAGATATCGACGACGATGAATTCGATGACGATGATGAATTCGACGACGACGATGAAGAAGAGGACGACGACTTCGATGATGAAGAAGACGATGATTTCGAAGACGACGACTTCGAAGACGATGATTTCGATGATGACGACGATATGTTCTAAGTCGTTTCTGAATCAGCTGGGAGGCTCGTGGTTGCTCCGCGAGCCTGGCTCTGCTACCTTCCAGAGAGCGGCACGCATTTGACTCTTCTATCAGCCTGCGAGTTTCGTCGCTTCAATCGGCCTCCTCAAGACCTTCACCGAAAGAACATGACATGCAGGGATTGGTTGAACAAGTCAACGATGCCATCGAATTTCTCAATACCCGGATCAATCAAAAACCACGCATCGGTCTGATTCTGGGTACCGGCCTGGGCGACTTCACCAAACAGATCGAACAGGACGTCACCATTCCTTACCAGGAAATCCCACACTTCCCGCGTTCGACAGTTGAATCGCATGCCGGGCAGCTGGTGTTTGGAAGCCTGGATGGAAAACCGCTGGTAGCGATGGAAGGCCGCTTTCATTTCTATGAAGGCTACTCGATGAAGGAAGTCACCTTCCCGGTCCGCGTGATGCAGGCTCTGGGAGTGGACACACTGATCGTGACCAACGCGTCCGGCGGAATGAATCCTCAGTACCGGCTGGCTGACATCATGATCATCGAAGATCAGATCAACCTGATGGGTGACAATCCTCTAAGAGGCGTGAACGATGACCGGCTGGGCATTCGCTTTCCGGACATGTCTGCGCCGTACGATCAGGAATTGATCAAGGTCGCCGAGCAGGCGGCACTGGAACTGCAGATCCGTACGCAAACCGGTGTTTTTGTGGCGGTCGCAGGGCCGAACCTGGAAACGCGGGCTGAATACCGGATGTTGCGGTTAATGGGAGCGGACTGTGTGGGCATGTCAACGGTGCCAGAATGCATTGTGGCCAATCACGCCTCGATGCGGGTGCTGGGATTGTCCGTTGTGACAGACCTGTGTCTGCCCGATGCCCTGGAGCCGGTCGACATCAGCAAGATTCTGGCTGTGGCTGCCGAGGGTGGCGCGAAACTCGCCCGACTGATCCCACGGATTATCGAACAGATCTAGACTGACGCGAAGCGTCTGACCTGCATCTGATCGCCCGGTAAAGTGCTATCCCTATGAAGTGCCATAATAGGACAGGTACCATTCCACGAAGCGATCGATGCCTGCTTCAATGGAAGTTGCAGGGGCAAAACCGGTTGCCTGCTGCAGCTCAGAAATATCAGCGTAGGTCTCCAGAACATCGCCGGGCTGCATCGGGTAGTTTTCACGAATCGCCGGTTTCCCTACACGCTGCTCAATCACTTCGATGAGACGCGACAGGTCGACTGGCTGGTGATTACCAATGTTATACAGTCGGTAAGGGGCTTCGGTCTGCCGGTCCCGTTCCTGGGGAGTGAGCTCCGCTGCAAAAGTGCTGCGTTCCGGAATCTGTTCGAGTACGCCCAGGACACCAGCCACGATATCATCGACATAGGTGAAATCGCGTTTCAGGTTCCCGTGATTGAAAACCTTGATCGGGGTACCTTCCAGAATGGCTTTCGTGAAAATGTGCACTGCCATGTCGGGACGGCCCCAGGGTCCGTAAACGGTGAAGAACCGCAGGCCGGTTGTGGGCAGATCATACAGATGACTGTAACTGTGAGCGATGAGTTCATCAGCCCGCTTGGTAGCGGCATACAGACTGACCGGATGGTCAACCGGATCGTGCGTGGCATACGGCGTCTTTTTATTCGCACCGTAGACCGAGCTGGACGAGGCATAGACCAGGTGCTGCACCTGACCTTTACGACAATGCTCGAGCAGATTCACAAACCCGACTACATTACTCTGAACATACTCCAGCGGTTTGAGCAGGGAATTACGGACCCCGACTTCTGCCGCCAGATGAATCACCTTATCAAACTGCTGCTGCTCAAACAGTTGATCAAAGGCGGCAACGTCCACCAGGTCAATTTCTGCGAACTCGAACTGATCGGACTTCTGTAAGACCTGGAGACGGTCCTGCTTCAACTGTACTGAGTAGTGACTGTTGAGGTTATCAATGCCCGTAACCCGATGGCCCTGCGCGAGCAGTTGAGATGTAACGTGGAATCCGATGAATCCAGCCGCACCTGTCACCAGAATCTGACTCATGCTGATTCCTGATCCATCAGTTGCCGATAGTACTCGACGGTTTTACCCAGACCTTCTTTCAGAGAAACCTGCGGTTCCCATTTCAGAATCGATTTGGCTTTTGTGATATCAGGACAGCGCTGCTTGGGATCATCCTGAGGCAGTGGTTCATGGATCAGTTTGGAAGAAGAATCCACATGCTCCAGGACTGCTTCGGCCAGTTCGAGCATCGTGTTCTCTACCGGATTACCGAGGTTCACCGGACCGATGGTCTCTTCCTGCTCCATCATCTTCAGAAAACCGCTGATCAGGTCATCGACGTAACAGAAGGAACGGGTCTGCTGACCGTCACCATAGATTGTGATCGGTTCGCCCCGTAATGCCTGGTTGATAAAGTTGGAGATCACGCGACCGTCATTGGGATCCATCCGCGGTCCATAAGTATTGAATATCCGAACGATACGAATGGGAACCTTGTGGGAATGGTGATAATTGATGCACAGCGATTCCGCGATGCGTTTCCCTTCGTCATAACAGCTCCGCGGTCCGAGGGGATTCACATTGCCCCAGTACTCTTCCACCTGGGGATGGACTGTTGGATCACCGTAGACTTCAGAAGTGGAAGCGTGCAGGACTTTGGCCCGGCAGCGTTTTGCCAGACCGAGCACGTTCACCATACCCACGGTTGAGGTTTTGATCGTTTTGATGGGGTTATACTGATAGGCAACCGGAGAAGCGGGACAGGCGAGATTGTAAATCTCATTCACTTCGAGGTAGATCGGATGCACGATATCGTGGCGGATCACTTCAAATCGGGGATGGCCGATCAGATGAGCGATGTTCCGTTTATTCCCCGTGAAGAAATTATCCACACAAATCACATTCTTCCCCTGCTCGATCAGCCGATCACACAAGTGGCTTCCCAGAAAGCCGGCACCGCCGGTTACTAATACGGAATTCATCAGTCGCTATCATCCTTCAGGTTGAATGAGAATTGCATAGAGAATCTGGAAGTTCACAGATTTGTTGAAACCCCGGCTGGGGCGGATTTTACTGCACGTGACATTTTCAAACTCGCGGAGCATGCGAGTGAGTCTCTCTCAGGAGGCGTTTCGCTCGGACAGTTCATCGCGTGCCACCTGATTGATCGCATGGTAAAGTGTCTGTTTATCCTGTTCAATTTCAAAATCAGACCGCTTGAGCAGCTCTGTAAAATGCTGATCAACTTTCTCCAGCTCCAGAGGCAGGTCGATCTTTTCCTGAAGTTCCTGCAGGCTGTGCGCCAGTTGATGAAATGAACGAGACAGAATCACCCACTCTGAACCCAGGCGAGCATGTTCGGATAATACCAGGCGGCCGGAAACCAGGCCGGTGTCCATGGTCGATATCCCACCAATTCCGAAGGGGACATTCGCCTCGCGACAGATGGCTGCCATTTCTTCCACCATGCCGTTGGACATCAGCTCAAACATGAATTTGAGCTCCAGGTCGAGGTGCAGATCATTCAGACCGATGTGTACCTGAGAGACCCCCGGCAATTGTACGATCTGATCGAGCTGGTCCATCGCACCAACAGTCTCCACGAGCGGCACAACCTGAGCCCGTGAATTGACGCGATCACAGAACCACTCGATTTCTTCTACCGAACGGAACATGGGCAGCATCAGGGCATCGGCTCCCTGCTCGATGACCTGCTCAATCTCCTCGGCTGAATTGGGATTCAACGGATTGACCCGGACCAAAACTTCCGCCTGATTTACCACCTGTTTTACGCGAGAGATATTTTCCACGCGGTGATGAGAAATGACAGTATCTCTGTCTCCCTGTCGATCGACCTTGCCGAGCAGTTCCAGGTCAATGAATATACGATCCACCCCGCACTGATCTACGTACTTTGCGATCTCAGGGCAATCGGTGATATATAGATACTTCATTATAAAGACAGCTTCCTGTGGAAACGCGGGAGGTGATTCTTCAGGATCACCAACACGGCCCCAAAGCAGAATAATCCCACGAATCCCGAATAGATAACCAGCATTACCGGTTCCGTAATCACTCTTAACATCATAGCGGAAAAGGTGATTCCTGAGAATGTCAGCAGAACCAATGCGGCACAATGTTTTAAATTGACCCCTTCAATGACAGAAACCCGCATTTTCAGATACAGCCCGACAGTCAGCATCAGAAAATGAAACCAGCTGGTCAGCACGAACGCGAGCATGACGCCGGAAATCCCCATGAAAGTACGTAAAATCAGCGAAAATACCACCAGACATACCAGAGAAATCAGGCTGAACTTAAAAGGAATCATGGTTTCGTGACGGGCATAGAAGACATCCATCGTCAAAATGGACATAATCAGGGCCGGCATCGCTAAAATTGCGATCTGCAATAATTCCGCTGTCCGTGCGACATCATATGCGGAAAACTGCCCGCGCTGAAACAGAAAAGAGATCATAGGTTCAGCGCAGCCGTAAATCACTACTGTCACAGGAATTGAGATCAGCAGGATCAGACCCGAGGCCTGGCTGATCATGCGGGAACCGTCGTCTGACTTCCCTTCGGCAAAAGCATGGCTTAACCGAGGGAAAATGACCATTGTCAGAATCGCTCCCAGCAGTCCCCGCGGTAATTCCACCAGTTTCTGGGCGTATTCGAACAGGCTGATCCCCCCCGTATAGGCAGAAGCGAAGGAGCGCGAAACCACAGGAAACGCGATCACCAGACCAATGGCGGTCAGCGCCTGAAAATATTTGACCAGCAGTCGCCGGTCGAGCGTTTCGAATTTCAGTAAATTCTGTAACCCGCCCCGCAGGGTACCCTGGAACAGACAGGGAACCATTTGTGTCACCAGGCGGAACAGGGCCGCAGCGACCACCGCCCAGGCCAGGATCTGAAGCTGATCCGCGGTGACCCAGAATAGAATCGCCAGAATGACGATCAGGTTAAAAAACAGATTGCCATACGCGGGTACCAGAGGTTTATGCTGAGACTGCAAAACGGCGCCGGTAACCGCCGTAACCGCCGAGATCGGGAAGGCCCACAAGACGACCACAATCAGTGGGCTGGCCTGACTGATCTGCGCCACCGAAAATCCGGATGCGAGCCCCTGGGTAAACCAGGGAGCCAGTGCTGCCAGAATCAACGCCAGGATTCCGGAAATAGCAGCAACAACGACCATCGTCTGTACAATCAACTGGCTGGCTGTCTGACCGGAGTCTGCCTGATTACGCCGATGTATTTCAGGAACGAGGACCGCTGCCATCGCCCCGCCAATCAGCATGGAGTTCAAAAAGTCTGGTACGGATATAATTAACACGGCCAGGTCGTTCGCATAGGAAACCCCCAGAACCGTGGCCAGTCCCAGCACGCGCAGCAGGCCGGTCAACCGCCCGAGAATCATGGCGATGGCGACAAACAGTGCTGAGATGGAAACAGAACGTGACATAGTCTTCTTATCTGAAAGAGGTGAATTACTTAAATGGAATAACGTTCCGCATTGAAATATTGTAAGTTGCGTCCGATCCATTCTGCGGTCGCGGCCAGACCGTCTTTAAATGAGACCTGCGATTGCCAGCCGGTCAGTTTTTGAATTTTGGAATTGTCCGCCAGCAGGCGATTGACTTCACTTTTTTCGGGGCGAATCCGATCTTCGTCACAGATGATGGGGACCTCTTTCCCCGTGACTTCCATCAGCATTTGCGCGGTCTCTTCAATCGACCACTCTTCGCCACTACCGATATTCACAACCTCACCTTCCGCCTGTGGACAGAGAGCCAGCGAGATCATGCCGGCCGCGGTATCCGTCGCGAAGTTGAAATCACGGGTGGGTGCCAGGGCCCCCAGTTTTAATTCGCTGCAACCGGCCTGCAACTGGCTGGCGATGGTTGGAATCACCGCGCGGGCGGTCTGGCGGGGACCAAAGGTATTAAAAGGTCGGGCAGTCACCACGGGCAGTTCGAAGGAGAGATAAAAACTCTCAGCCATTTTGTCCGCACCAATTTTACTGGCAGAATAAGGAGACTGTCCCACCAGGGGATGCTGCTCATCAATGGGAACGGTCTGAGCGGTCCCGTAGACCTCGGAAGTCGAGACATGCACGAGTCGCGTGAGCCTGTCAGAATTACGACAGGCCTGCAGCACATTTAAGGCACCAGTGATATTCGTATCCACATACGACCGCGCGGCAACGTAGCTGTATGGAATTGCAATCAGGCTCGAGAGGTGAAACACATATTCACAGTCTGCGACTGCCAGTTGAATCCGTTCAGCATCGCGAATATCGCCCTGAATGATTTCCACATTTTTCAGGACCTCGGGAGTGACATCGTTCAACCAGCCGATCTGATTCCAGGAATTGTAATACACGAGCGCACGCACACGGGCTCCCGCCTGGACGAGCTGCTCAACCAGATGGCTTCCAATAAAGCCATCTGCGCCGGTGACCAGCGTTTGTTTTCCTGATAACGACTCTGACATTGATTTGTTTCTTTTGATGTTTTATGACGTTTGGGTGATATTCAGGCAGCCCGGCGCTGATTCAACTGCAGATGGACGGCACTCTCGTCGTCCTGGTCCGGCCCATCCAGGGTTTCGCGGGCCAGTTTGAGTTCAGTACGTGCCTTGTCCAGCTCGGCATGAGTTCCGATGTCCGACCAGTATTCATGCACTGGAAACACGGCAACCCCCGGTTGACTGGAGAGGTTCGACTCGATCAGGTCGGTCATGTTATAGGGCTGATCACGCGGGACCTGACTGACGGCCTCCGGGGAGAGCGCATAGATTCCCGCATTACACAGAAACTGTTGTGATGGTTTTTCTTCCAGTCGGACAGCGAATGGTCCTTCTGTCTTAATCACGCCATAAGGGATTTCAACGTGATAATCGATGGCAGCGACCGTGAGCAGTGACTCATGTTTCAAATGAAAGTCGAGCAGTGACTGATAATTGATTGACGTAAAGACATCGCCATTCATCAGCAGCAAAGGTCCTTCGGGAGTCTCTTCAATCAGAGACAGGGCTCCCGCGGTTCCCAGTTTTTCCCGCTCGCGTAAAAAAACGATCTCGGTTCCGAACCGGCTGCCATCACCGAGATGCGATTCGATCATCTCAGCAAGGTAGTTCACAGCGATATAAATTCGCTCCACTCCTGCGGTTGCCAGACGACGCACCTGCCGTTCGATCAATGGCATCCCACCAACTTCTACCAGAGGCTTGGGAAGATTTTCTGTGAGCGGTAACAGCCGCCGCCCTTCTCCTCCTGCCATGATGAGAGCACAGCTGTATCCCGTTGCCTGCCCGGTGTCGGTCCGACGGGTCAGCTCGGAAGAGAGTACGACTTTGACGACGCGATTCTCGGCATCGACCAGTGGCATTGCTTCCAGACCGCTGGAGTCGAGCAGTTCCACGAGTGATGACTGGGGCATTGCCACGTCGGCCCTGGTCGGCCGGCAGTTCATGATCTGGGTCACAGAATCCTGCAGGCGAAGACCAGCCAGCAAACCGCGACGCACATCACCATCGGTAATGACCCCCTGCAGCTTTTGCGCGGGATCGACAACCACGGCGATCCCCTTCTTGCCAGCCTCGATGGCGCGAATTGCTTCTTTGATATCTGCAGATGCGCTGATCAGACAATCATTCATAACGTCCATCCCTGGCCCACTTTATCCGAACAGGGATTCCATCTCCCTGATTGATTCCAGCTTCTCGATGTCGGGCTTAATCCAGATCATAAAAGGATTTCTGAGTCGTCCGACGGGGAAATTGCTCCTTGAGAATACTGATAATTTGCGACGTCGTCTGCCCTGCTCCATAAGGGTTCTTTGCCTGCGAACGCCGCTTCTGGAAGTCGGAAGAATACAATGTTTTAAAAGCCGACGCTATACCTGTTTCCGTGGGCTCACAATCGATGACCAGTTCCGATTTGATCCGGCCTGTCTGACGGTTGCCAATGTTAATCGTACCGATTTGAAATCCAGGTGCCTCGATGATGCCACTCGACGAATTCCCCACGACCGCATCCACAAACTGCATCATCGACAAATAACGCAGTTGCCCCAGACTAACATAGGAATGGAACCGATCCGGGTTTTTCGCCGCAAAATCATCGATCATCTGATTGATGATCCGCCCATCGGTGTCTGCATTTGTTTTTGTGAAAATGACGCTCGTATCCGCCTGCTGATCCAGCACATTTAGCAGGCTCTGGATCTGCTGCTCAGACGAATTGTGCTCCAGCGTCACAGGGTGAAATGTGCATAACAGATTGTGAGTATTAAACTTAAAACCCAGCTGCTGCTCCAGATCTTCACGTGAGAGCAAAGGGAGGCGACGCAGGTTGTCTAATCCGATCGCCCCCACATTGAAGACCCTCTCCGGGGCTTCTCCCAGTTGAATCACCCGCTGACGATAGGCGTCCGTGGACGTGAAATGCAGGTGGCTCATCTTGGTGATCGAATGCCGCAGCGCATCGTCAAATGCGCCTTCGGTCACTTCCCCTCCGTGCAGATGAGCGACGGGAATACGACTGATGTGTGCAGCGGAGACGGCGCTGAAAATTTCATAACGATCACCGAGCACCAGAATCAGATCGGGAGTCAGGCGGGCATACGCTTCCGCAAAACTGATCAGTCCCAGGCCCATTGATTTACAGATGCCGACCGGGGTATCGGAACTGAGCACGACTTCGACTTTTTCGTCGATCGTATATCCGTCTGCTTCGATCTCGCGATAGGTCAGTCCGAATTCGGGTGACAAATGCGATCCGGTTACCAGCAGTTGCAGCTCGAAGCTCTCCTCGGCGCGCAGCGATTCCAGTAGAGGGCTTAACAGACCGTATTCGGCCCGTGATCCGGTGACAACACAGACACGGTTACTCATAACTCAATGATTTCGTCTTCGACATAATCTCGCCGAGCCACCTGGTTGATGACCTGATCCCACTGCATCGGACTGATCCCGGTTCCCGGTCGTTTCACGCAGAGGTTCTCTTCTGTGAACACGTCCCCCTGCTTGATATCCCCGGCAGCGACGATGCTTTTGCGGACAACAGATTTGTTCTTGGACTCAGAGGCAGAAGGGCGTTTGAGCGGACTGCCCAGCGATTTTTCCGTATTGCGGATTCCGCGTACCAGCATCAGCAGTTCGTCCGGTTCCAGAGACGCGGCATGATCCGGGCCTTCCATATTTTTATCGAGCGTGAAGTGTTTCTCAATCACGGTGGCACCGAGGGCCGTTGCGGCAATCGAGACTTCAATGCCCAGCGTATGGTCCGAATAACCAACTTTCACACCAAAGGCATCGCGGATGGTGAGCATTGCCCGCAGGTTGACATCCTGAATGGGAGTCGGATACTCGGTATTGCAGTGCAACACGGTAATGTTTTCGCGGGAGACGCCGTTGTTGATCAGAATATTGAGTGCGTCTTCAATCTCTCCCAGATCGGCCATGCCGGTCGAGAGGACCACCTGGTTAAAAGTCTGGGCGACTTTTTTCAGGTAGGGGTAATTCGTGATCTCGCCTGAAGGGACCTTGATCAACTGCAGTCCCAGCGATTTCAGCAGATCGATGCTGTCCAGATCGAAGGGGGTCGAAATGAAAACAATGCCGGACTGCTCGCAGTAATCGAACAGTTCGCGGTGCGTCTCCTGGTTGATCTCCAGTTTTTTGAGCAGGGTAAACTGCGTCTCCGATTCCCCATTCAGACTGTTTTTCATCTGGTATTCAGCCTGGGGCGTTGATTTGCAGACCAGCTTTTCTGTTTTAAAGGTCTGGAATTTGATTGCATCGGCGCCAGCCTGCACGGCGGCATCGATCATTTTCTTAGCGGTTTCGACACTGCCATTATGGTTTACGCCTGCTTCGGCGATGATGAATACGCTCATTTCGCGGGTACTCCTTTTACTAAGGCTCCATCCTCAACATCCCGGACCACGACGGCTCCTGCGGCGATGACCGCATTGTGACCGATGTGCGTGCCCTGAATCACCACGGCACCGGCTCCCAGGAATGCATTCTCGCCGACGGTGACGCCACCACTGAGGATGACGCCCGGGGCGAGAAATGCATGTTGTTTGATTTCACAATCGTGATCGATGCGGGCTCCCGTATTGACCACGGCCCCGGCTCCAATCCGGGTCTCTGTCTGAATTATCGCACCGGCCATCACCTGTGCTCCCTCGTCTAATATCACAGACGACGAGAGAATCGCACTGGAATGAACCAGCGGCGGTTGTTCGAATCCGAGTTCGCGGAGCTGCACGTACAGTTTGCGCCGCAAGTTGGTCGAGCGGGTGCTGCCGACCGCCACGACGGCATGCTGGATCCCCTGCTCTTGCTGAGTACGAAGCTCCGCGTCGGTTCCCAGCACCGGAACTCCTTTGATCTGACTTCCCACCGCGAGTTCCGGATCCAGAATACCTGCCGGCATATAGCTGTCCCATTCCAGAAGGAGATCGATGAGGACCCTGGCATGTCCTCCGCCTCCGAGCAGAATGAGGGGTGTGCGGTTCTGGTTCATGACGACTCGAAATAAGTTTTAATGCATTCCACGACATACCGGATGTCGGCTTCACTGAGCTGCACGCTGGAAGGAATCGAGATGCAGCGGGCATAGGCCGCTTCGGTCTCTTCCAACTGGTATGTCTGACAATGCTGATACATGGACAGGGTATGCATCAGCTTCCAGGCAGGCCGGACCTGCACCTGGCGTTCGAGTAAAAACTCCATCAGCGGCCCTCGATCCGCAGGAGGCACGAGCAGCGCACAAAGCCAGAAGTTGCTTCGCGCCCAGGGTTCTTCCCAGGCCAGTTCCACCTGGGTAATTTCTGCCAGCAGTTCACGGTAGAGACAGGCGTTACGACGTTTGATCTCCAGAAAGCCGTCGAGTTGCTCCAACTGGGCAACTCCGAGCGCCGCTTGAATATTGGTGAGTCGATAATTGAAACCGACCTCATCATGTTCGTATTCAAAGGGCCTGCGGTTGGCCTGGGTACTCAAGTGCCGAATGTGACTGGCGAGTGCTTCGTCACTGGTAGTGACCATCCCTCCGCCGCCACAGGTAATAATTTTGTTGCCGTTAAAAGAAAAACAGCCGACCTTTGCGAGTCCACCCGTTTTGCGTTCGCGATAGTCCGATCCCAGGCTTTCGGAGGCGTCTTCGATGACAGGCAGTTGAAACTCCGCTGCGATTGCATTCAGCGGGTCCATGTCGACCGGATGACCGAAAATGTGCACTGGTAGAATCGCACTGACTCTGCGACCGGTGCGACGGTTCAAAACAACGTCTGCCTCACGGGTACATTCTTCTGTCAGGAATTGCCGCACTTTATCGGGATCGAGATTGAAGGTGGCGGGATCCGATCCAATAAAAACCGGCTCGGCTCCGCAGTAATGAATGGCATTGACGGGTGCGATAAAAGTGAAGCTGGGGGCCAGCACTTCATCGCCGCGTTGAACGCCACACGCCAGCAGTGACAGATGCAGGGCCGCCGTGCCATTCACCGTAGCGACGCCGAACTGCGTTCCAACGTATTCACTAACCGACTGTTCGAAACGATCCACATAGGAGCCGACTGAAGAGACCCAGCCTGTGTCCAGGCAGTCTTTCAGGTAGTTCCATTCATTGCCGGTGAGGCTCGGTACCGATAACGGAATCGTTTCGCGCATGACTCGCACAATTCATAAAAAAGCAACAGCGTGGAGAACAGAATTCAGGCCGCTTTAGACCGGGGTGCCACCTGCAGCTGATTTTTCATCAACAGGCTGGCGACGAGGAATTCCCACTCCGTATCAATTTCCCACGATCGTTCGGTCGGCATCAGGTAACCGTAGGTCTCACCTTCCGGCCGAAAGGTTTTTGATTCACGAAACGCTTCCGTCTGGACGACGTAGACGGCGCCATTAAATGCATAGACGTCTTCCAGCAACTGCCTGCGGAGCTGTGACTCATCCCGTTGTTCGGTCAGTTCGACCAGCAGTCCGTCCTCAGTCATCCCCCGCAGACAGATCGGGTGACTGGGAGCGTGCATCATTCCAATTACGGATTTTGCATTTTTCTGCCGGGCAAAGTCGAGTGCCCCGTCAATATCAGCTGCGATGCGAAAGGGAGATGTCGGCTGCAGCATGACCACATATTCCGCGACGAACTGGTCGTGCTCTTCGAGCCAGTCAATGGCATGTAAGACCACATCGGCGTGACTGGAATCATCGAGGGCCAGTCTGAGCGGTCGCAGAAACGGAACTTCGGCTCCATACTGCCGCGCGATGGAGGCGATCTCTTTGTCATCTGTAGAGACCACAACCCGATCCAGCTCCTGGCTGGCCAGCGCCGCCTCGATCGTCCAGGCGATCAATGGTTTGCCTGCCAGTTCCTTGATATTTTTGTGGGGGACTCCCTTGGAGCCCCCTCGAGCCGTGATTAAGCCAACTGCACCGGCCATCCCTGGCCCCCCTTCCTGATTAGCGCTTCAAGTCAGAGCAGTCGCGGTATTTTGAATCCATTCCACGGCTCTGACAGTCTGAAAATTCCTGCGAATTCATTGCGCGGGGATCATATTTCAACCTGTTTTTTGTGTAAAGGTGGAAACGATCCCGGCTTGAGACGCGAGTCGCTTAGGTGGGTTTTACCGGGATTCAGGCCGCCTTTTGCAGGGTTTCAGCCTGACTGTCCGGAGCGTCCGAATCTGTTTCAACGGGCGGCGCTCCCAGGCTGGCTCCTGTCGCGGAGACCCCGGCTGCACAGGTCAGGCCCATCAGATAACCGAACAGCCCTCCCTCGGTGGTATCCAGCATCAGCGAATTTACCAGACAGACGATCATGTACACTCCCACAACCGCCTGAGCGAACGCTGGTTCCAGCCCGGAGATACCTCGGGTAGAACGCCAGCAGAACCAGAACAACAGCAGGAACAAACCGACTCCTATCGCCCCGTTCTGGACCAGCAGCATCACATACTCATTGTGCGGGTTCGCTGTCACCATCTGCCCCTTCTGCTCCATCAACTGGTGGTAACGCATGGCGAAACTCCCCGTCCCGGAACCAAAGATCGGGCTGGATTGCGCCAGTTCGAGTCCATTTAACAGGAACTCAATACGCAGGTTAACGCCACTGGCATGATCCTGCGTCTGGTGGTAATTTCTGATCTCGGAAATCACCAGATCGATGCGTCTTTGAAAGCGGTCTGAAGACTGATAACAGATCATACCAATGACCAGTACACAGGCGCCCGCGGGAAGAATCCCCTTGTATCCCAGCTTCTGATACATCAATACGCCAATCAGCACGCCGACCGCCAGATAGCCCGAACGGCCCGGTACGATTAACAGAACATTGACGGTCGCGATCAGCAGGATAGCGCCCCAGAACCAGTTTTTGCGGGGTTTCTCCAGAAATCGCCAGGCAGAAAGGTAGACCAGAAAGGACATTAAAATGTTCTGGGTAATCCGGTTTTTGAAGATCGCATGATCGTGCGAAGGGACATCCCATTCGATGCCGAACATCCAGCAGAACATGGAGACGGCCAGCGTCAGCAGCAGGGCCAACTCAAACATGCGAATGCCGCGCAGGCGTACTCGACTGTCGAGAAAGAAGGAGAGGTAAATGGGAATCATCAGAAACTGTCGGTATTTAAACAGGTTTCGGGTAGCCAGCGAGAGGGTCTGGGGCGTGTAGAGCAAACCTGCCGCCAGGGTGCAGAACAGGATCAGTGAAACCGTGGCGACCCGGTATGTTCGGAGCAGCTGGAAGGTTACCCGATACTGTCCCGAGAGAAACCAGCAGATTAAAACTCCCACGCTGAACGCTGAAGTCAGACTGGTAGAGATCGGAATCGCAAAGCCGACGCCCAGCGCGAACCAGAGCCCGGTGCGAAATGAGAGCTCCTGGAACGTAGAGCGTTTCAGCTGCATCACAGGACTGGAGTCCAACTGGCTTGGAAGACCCTCAAAAATATGCATAAATTCAGATTCCGTCAGACTGCTTCTATTAATTTCGTATCAGGAACAATCACACCAGAAGTCCAGAGAGGCAATAGTCTGCAGCAGTTCAGGTACATCAATAGCAGGAATGTAATTTCCATGCGATACTAATTTTCCACGCCTGAACAGCAGATAACTTCCTCTCGGCATCCTGCTCTGCTCAGTAATCAACGTTTTACGAGTCTCAGTTAGTTCCTTCACAGCGAATCACTTTGCGAATCGTCTGTATCAGGATCTGAATATCAAACTTGAGGCTGCACTGCTCCACGTATTGCAAGTCATAATCAATGACCGCCTGTTGAGACAGGCTGCTGCGTCCGGAGACCTGCGCCAGTCCGGAGACGCCGGGACGGACACTGGCCCGTTTGCGGCGTTCATCAGGTGTGGCGTTTTCCAGTTCAAATCCGATATAAGGACGCGGTCCGATGAGGCTCATCTCCCCGCGAAAGATATTGATTAATTGAGGCAGTTCGTCGAGGCTGGTCTTGCGAATCAGCTTACCAATCCCCGTCACGCGGGCATCGTTGGCAGAGGTGAACTGGGCTCCCGTCTTATCGGAGCCGGTACGCATCGAACGAAATTTGAAAATCGAGAATGGGCGTTCTTTGAGTCCCAGTCGCTGCTGACGGAAAAAGACCGGACCGGGAGAAGTGAGTTTGATCAGCAAAGAGATCACCAGAAACAGCGGGGCCAATGCCACCAGGGCCAGGCCACTCAGCATGAAATCTGCGGGGCGTTTCCAGAAATAACCCGTGCGAACCTCGTGAGAAACCACGGCCGGTTCTGCAGGCATGTTTCGGGGATCAAAGTGAGGACCTCCTGACTGGCGGGCAGCAGAGTGACTCGTTGATTGTGATAGGCGTTGCTCATCCATGAGTCTGACCTGTTCCGAAATAATGGTGTTTGAATACGAGAATCAAGCGGCCTGTCTGGGTACCGCCTCCAGCTCGACCGAACTCTGGATACCCAGTTCTGCATACGTCGGTGCATGATCGAACATGGTATCAATAAAGGTGCGCTGCCAGATTTCGAACGCAAGCAGTGCCCGCAGCGTGCGCGTATGATTCATCCGCCCCGACTGGTGATCGCGTATCATTTCGCTAACGCGATCCGGCTGAAAGATGCCCCGCTCCAGCGAACGTGGCGAGAGCAGAACTTCATTCACAAAGGGGGCCAGTTCCCGTTTAAACCATTCGCCGATGGGAACTGTAAACATCTGTTTTTTACGGTAAATAATGCTCTGGGGCAGTATTTTCTCGCAGGCTTTTTTCAGGATTGATTTGGTCATTCCGTTGCGGAGTTTCAAGGCACCGGGAATCCGGAAAGCGAGGTTGACCATCCGATAATCGAGGTACGGTGCCCGCGGTTCGAGCGAGACAGCCATCGCCATTTTGTCAGGTTTAACCAGGTTGTTTCCGGGCAACAGCAGTTTGGTATCGAGGGCCAGTGCCTGGCTGATGGGATCCAGATGACGGAACTCGGCCAGATGCGTGCGGGCGTACTGTGAGGCATCGGCAGAGGCGAGCTTCTGACTTGTTTCGCTGGTATACAGGGCCCGTTTTTCTGAAGGTCGAAACAGGCTGATCGCACTGATATACGCGTTTTCGATCTGTTCGCGGGGAAGTGTGAGATCCTGTCCGGCAAAGAAATTGCGATGCACGTCGTAGCCGGCGAACAATTCATCACTGCCATCTCCGGTCAACACCACTTTGACCGATCTGCGGGCCAGTGAACTGACGCGATGTGTCGGCATGAAGGAGACATCGCCGTGCGGCTGGTCATTATGATAGACGGTCAACGGCCAGCTGGCGGTCAGGTTGGGGTTCAACACTTCACAGGTATGACTGGTACCACAGAGTTCTGCCACTTCTCTAGCATAAACGGATTCATCAAAACGGGGATCGTTAAAGCCGATACAGAAGGTCTGCACGGGGTGAGGCAACTCGCGACTCATTAACGAAACGACTGAAGAACTGTCGATGCCGCCTGAGAGAAATGCCCCGAGAGGCACATCGGCCCGCAGGCGAATCTGTACCGCGGCCCGTAATGTTTCAATAATTTCTTCGCACCACGATTCTTCCGTGCGACACTCAACGGGGCTGTCAGCCAGGTTCCACCAGCAAGTCTGTTCGGTTCCCTGCGGGCTGATCTTGAGCATCTGCCCGGGCATGAGATGGGTGATGTTCTGATAGAGCGTGATCGGCGGCGGTACGAAATTGTAGGTCAGGTAGGCATCGAAACCTTCCCAGTTCATCTCGGCTTTGACGCCCATCGCAAACAGGGATTTGATTTCCGAGGCAAACATCAGTCGCTTGCCATCGTCATATAAATAGAGTGGTTTCTGCCCGATGCGGTCCCGGTAGAGCAACAGGCTCTGTTTTCGCAGATCGAGGATGGCAATCGAGAACATACCATTCAGCTGTTTGACGAAAGCTTCCCCGTCCCGTTCGTAGAGACGCAGAATGACTTCGGTATCGCAGGTGGTTTTGCAGTTCAGTCCCTGGGCCAGCTCTTTGAAATTATAGATTTCGCCATTCTGCACGACGACGATCTGCCGGTCATCGGAAAACATGGGCTGGTGTCCGCCCGCGAGATCGAGGATCGAGAGGCGCTGATTGCCGACGAGCATGCCTTCTGCTTCGAACCAGCCCCGATCATCGGGGCCGCGGTGCCGCATCCGTTCACATGCCTGTTCCGCTAATGCAGTTCCGAATGGGCGTCGCTCACGATCATACCCACCGATAATCCCACACATTACGAATCCTTTCGTCTGCTGCTACTGTTCACGTATTTTTTGCCGGATCCCATCCGGGTCGCGTATTCTCGACATTGTCGGCTGATTGCGGAAGAGCAATTTTCGCTCCCAAACCGAATATTAACGTGGAAATGTGAAAAAGTTGCCAAAACCCACCCCCACACCTGAACACTCAGTCAGAAGCAGCTCGATTGGCTGCCTGACCGGAATTCGTCTTGACAGAATTCCCCAGATCAAAGTTAATCCGACAGTTCCCAAACCGGGTGAGATTACTCGATTACAGTCAGAAAATTTGGATAGATTCAGCTTATTTATGCTTCCTGGCCCCACACAATCCGGACGAGTCCTCGCAGTCAGCTACGGTGGCGGGCATGTGCTCATGCTGATCCCCGTGCTCAAATACCTGCAGTCGGTTGGCTATGACGTGCAGGTCGTCGGGCTGACCACCGCAGCCGCTGCGCTGCGGAATGCCGGGTTTTCTCCCCTGGGTTTTAAAGACATTCTCAGGTCGGATGAAGACCGGGCCCGCAATCACGGTGCCCGTCTGGCAGGCGAAATGCATCAGCCGGGTAAGGTCAATTCGCTGGAAGAATCGATCGCCTATCTGGGATTATCCTACGCCGATCTGGAAGATCAGCTGGGTGAAGCGGGTGCCCGCGAAGCTTTTCAACAGCAAGGCAGACAGGCATTTCTCCCCCGCGGACCGATGCGTCGTTTTTTTGACGCCTTACAGCCGGATGTTGTGCTGACGACGAATTCACCACGGGCCGAACTCGCTTCGATCCAGGTTGCTGCCGAACGGGGCATCCCGTCTGTCGGTGTTCTCGATCTGTTTGGTCTCGGATCGCATAACGATATTCCCGCCGACTTTGTCTGTGTTCCCTTTCAACAGGCAGCCGACAACCTGATTCGGCGTGGTATCCGACCGGAAGCCTTGCGGGTTACCGGCAATCCAAATTTTGACTGGGTTCACCAGTTTTCAGAAAACAGCAGCCAGGCCGCTGACTGGCGCAAAGCACACGGGATTCGTTCCGAAGATCTGCTGGCACTGTTTGCCATGAAGCCGGTCTGGGATGAAAAAGAAGAACTGATTGTCAGCAGCCTGGAGCGGGTACTGCCTGACAAGCCCGAACTCAAAATCGCACTCCGACCTCATCCGAATGGCGACACCCGACTGGCGGACAACGTAATCGCGCGGTTGGGCTCGGCGGCATTTGTCGATGACAAAACCGCTTTACCTGTCGCCATTGACAGTTGCGATGCGTTAATCACTCACAAATCGACGGTCGCTGTAGAAGCCGCGTTACTGGGGAGACAGGTCGCTCTGTTTCATACCGATCGCGATTATTCGACACATGCGATTCCGTTGAGCCTGTATGACTGGAGCAGCCTGTCCATCACGGTTGAGGAAGGCGTGGAAACGTTAAAGGCAATGCAGAAAGAAACGAGACAGGCGCAAGAGGAAAGAGGAAAACAGATCCGCGAGGCGTGGAACTGTGATGGTAACTGCCCTCAGCGGATTGCAGAAGTCGTGATTCAGGCCATCGAGTCTGGGGCACATCAGAGCGCTGCCTGACCGAGACCGGAACTTTATCTGAATTTTCGTTGAACTTATACCTGGAAGAACTAAGCCAACCGCTAACAGAACCTCAAATCGCTGCCGGAGTTTTCCGTGGGGCGATCGGACAAGTAAATCGAACAGGATACGATTATGACATTACAAGCGCAGCAGGATCAGACTTACCGTTTCTTCAAATCACACGCCAAAGCCTGGCAGGCTAAAACGGAAGATGAAGTCTACAGCACGATTCATAACCGCCATCAGGCTGTGTTCGAAACCATGAAGAAGTATCCAACTGGTTCCGCATTGCTGGATGTGGGATGCGGTACCGGTCAGCTGGCAATTGAAGCGTCACAGAAAGGCTGGCAGGCGCAGGGCATCGACTTCGCAGAAGACATGATCGAAATCGCCAAACAGAATAATCAGCAGGCTTCTGCTGGTGCCGAGTTTCAAGTCGGATCTATTTTCGCTTTTGAGCCGGAAACCAAATACGACGTAATCAGTGCCCAGGGTTTTATCGAATACATCTCACTGGGACAGCTGGAACAGTTTCTGGGTTTCCTGAAAACCATCTGTAACCCGGGTGGTTCGATTGCCATCGGCTCTCGCAACCGTCTGTTCAACGTGCACTCGATCAACGAGTTCACGCGGATCGAGCATGAACTGGGTACCATGGATTCGCTGATCGAAGAAGCAATTGCCCTGCATACCAGCAAAACCCAGGCAGAAGCCGTTGAATGTATCCGCAATCTGAAATCGGAATACGTGCAGCCCGACAAGCATCCGCTGACCGGAATCGGCGTTGATACCCGTTACCAGTTCACCCCCAGTGACCTGGCCAACAAAATGCATCAGGCTGGTTTCACCGTGAAAGCGGTCTACCCGGTGCACTTCCATCCCTTCCCCGTGAATACGATGCAGGATGCTGAAATCTCTGAAATCCATAAAGAGATGGCACGCTTCGCTTCGGACAAGATGATTACCAATCATCAACTGGTTCCGTACTCCTCTTCGTATGTGCTGGAAGCAGTCAACGAATAATCAAATCGGATTCTGTCATGCACGCCGAATTTGTAACGGTCATGTACCATTATATCCGGGAGATCCAGAATTCGACTCACCCCGGGATTAAGGGGCTTGAATTTGAGGGATTCCAGCGGCAACTGGACTATTTAAGCAGTCGTTATGAAATCATTTCGGCTGACCAGTTAATCGCCTGTCTGACAGGTGACGCCGCTGATTTTCCGGACAATGCGTGCCTGCTGACCTTTGATGACGGTTATCGGGACCACTTTGATTACGTTTTGCCGGAACTGGTCAAACGGAAACTGAGTGCCTGTTTTTTTCCGCCAGCGAAACCGATTGAAGATCACACGCTACTGGATGTCAACGCGATTCACTACATCCTGGCAGTCGCCAACGATGTGGAACAGCTCTCCCGGGATCTGCTGGACGAGCTGCGAACGCGTGATTTTTCGGAAGCGTATCTCTCCGAATGCAGAGACCGACTTTCTGAGCCCAGCCGCTATGATCCCGCGGAAGTTATTTTCTTCAAACGGATGCTGCAACGGGAACTGCCATTCGAATTACGCTCAGAGATTACGACGAGCCTGTTTGAGAAGTATGTCGGTAAAACGGAAGCGGAGTTCAGCAAAGAACTCTATATGACGACCGACGATCTTAAAGAACTGATCCGGGAAGGCATGTATGTCGGCAGTCATACGTATCGTCATTTCTGGCTGAATGCCGTGGACGCAGAAACTCAGGAACAGGAAATCGATCGCTCTCTGCAGTTCCTCTCCCGCATTGGTGCCCCGACCCGCAACTGGATCATGTGCTATCCTTACGGTGCCTATAACCAGGAAACCCTGGAAATTCTCAGGCGTAAAGACTGCCTGCTGGGCTTCACCACGCATGTGGGGAATTCGATTCTGGATCCGCAGCGTGCCCTGGAACTGAGCCGTTTTGATACCAACGACTTTCCACAGTAAGCAACAAACTTACTCCGCTGCAAGCATGCTTTCTACGTCAGCGGTTTGGCGATGATGCCTTGCAGGACCTCGGTCACCCGTGCGACGATTCCGGAAAACATCTGGGCTCCCTTTTCCGGAGTGGCCAGATCCGGGCGGCCGGTCGCCCCGGCGCTCGTTCGCTGATACATATCGCGACAATGATAAACGCCGTCCACCAGGTCGAGTTCGTAGTCATTGAAGTTCTCAATTTTGGCGGCGTGTACGAGTTCGGGACGCAGATGCATGATCAGCGACGTTTCCGCTTCGCAGGCATGTCCGACGGTTTTGCATTCCCCTTCCATCAGGGCTGCAATTTCCTGTTCGGCGATAGACCAGTAGGAAGCCGCGAGTAACTGGCAATTCGGGTAATGGACCTGGAGACGACGCAGCGCGGTCTGCATCGGTCCGATATTTCCGCCGTGGCCGTTGAGAATCAGAATCCGCTGGAAGCCGTCATTCAGTACTGACTCGCAGATCTCGTAGAGCAGCGTTTCGTAATTTTCCACGCGGGGTGTCAGGGTCGCGCCCCAGCGAAGATGATGCTGACTGGCTCCCAGCCATTGTGTCGGCAGGAGCAGCAGCGATTCATGCAGGTTCTGTTCTACTGCCTCCGCAACCGCGGTGCAGATAAAGTGATCGGTGCCGGTCGGCATGTGGGGGCCGTGTTGTTCGACGGCGGCGATCGGAAGCACCACCAGTGTGTCTTCGCGGGGCACGTTCTTAAGTTCGACGGCAGTCATTTCTAAAAATTTCATGGCAGATTACTCGCTGGATTCCTGAGAAAGCGTCTGTTGACCTCGCACAACATTCCAAAAAGTGAGCGGCTCCTCTTTCGAGTCCCCGGTGGTGGGAGCGCCGTGAATGAGGTTGGAGACCAGACTCACGCCCAGGCCGATGACCAGACTCAAGCCAAAACCGATGGGCCAGTACCAGACCGAAAACCAGTCCGAGTAAAGATACATCAGGGCGATGGTAATGATCGCCCCCACAAAGGTTCCCACCCAGACGCCGGCAGTCGTTGTATTTTTGAAAAACAGGGCCAGCACGAAGACCGCCAGTAAGGGTCCCCCAAAACCGGCAGTCATTTTTTTGCCGATTGCAAACACGTCTCCCATCTCACCAACGTTACAGGCGAGGAACACCGAGAGTATCCCGATCAGGACGACCAGTGCCCGGTCCTGCAGAACTTCGATTTTATTATTCTCCGGTTTCCAGTGTGGCATGTGGCGATCGCGGAAATCGACCATCAGCGCGGTTGTTACGGAGTGAATGCCCGAGTCGATACTCGACATCACGGCTGCCATCAAAGCTACCAGAAACAGTCCGATGACCCCGGGAGGAAAATGCAGGCGGACATACTGTGGCAGTGCCTGATCCTGCTTATTCAGAGCCCGAATGTCTTCGGCCACATATTCGGGATAGGACTGATAGTATTCGGGGACCGACATGCCGGGAGCCCCATCAGTCCGCCAGTCGGGCAGTTGTCCATTCAGTTCGGTGGCAAGCACCGAAACCATCTCTTCAGGGAAATGCTGGTAATGCGAGTACAGGCCGACACCGATGGCCAGCAGGCCGGGGACCACGGTCCACATGCCGAGAATATTGATCATGAAACCGACCTGGGACGTCCGTTCGGAACGGGCGGCGATGTAGCGCTGGACGGCAACCTGGTCTGCACCAAATGCGGAAAGTCCTTCCAGAAAGAGACCGATGAGCAGCGCCCAGCTGCCGTATTCGAGTGTCATCGAGGGAGTGAAATCGATCAGCACATTGCTGCGTCCCTCGAAGTAAGTCGAAATCACACCCGAGACGCCCCCCTCGGTCTGGCTTAAAATCAGGCCAAGCGTCAGCAGAATTGTGAGACTGAAAATGAAGAACTGCATCACGTCGGTCCACATCACGGCCCGCAGACCGCCGAGCATCGTATAAAAAATGGAGACGATGCCGAGGACGACGATGACCATGGTCTGATCGACCTGCATCACGTTGGCCAGGACGACCGAGGCGGCATAGGTTGCGGAAGCCATCCAGCCGATTCTGAGAAAAATAAAGAGTCCGCTGGCCAGGGAACGGACCGACACATGATAGCGGCGTTCCAGGTATTCATAAGCGGTCTGACATTTGAGGCGGGCATAAATGGGAATGAAGACCCAGAGCACCAGCGGCGCCATCAGTGAAATCGAAATCAGAAACAGGCTGATCCGAAGACCGCTGCCATATGCGATGGAGGGGTACATCACGAAACTGTTGGCGGAAAACAGTGTCGCCATCACACTCAAACCGACGGGCAGCCAGCCCATCGAATTTCCGGCGGCAAAAAATTCCTGCCGGGTCTGATTGCGACCGAAATAGATCCCCAGGCCCACGGAGACCAGCAGGTAGGCCAGAATAACACCATAATCAAGCGTATGCATCTTGCAGACTGTCCAGAAAAATCAGGAAGGAGGGCAGCGATTCGTTTCGCTGCCTGGAGGTTGCCAGTCAGGATTCCGCCGTTTCATCAACGAAATCAGTGAGTGGCATTTTCATCAAAGCGAAATTCTGACTTGCCGGTAAACGTGGTTGAAGGAATCGTCGGACAGATTTTTTTCTCAATATGTTCCACGACCAGTTCGGTCCCCCGGAAATGACTGATGGGAGGATCATTCTGCTGGAAAAGCGAATCGGTGAGATCCCGGCAGAGAACCGCATTTTTTCCCTGGTAGACCATCTGTCTTAATCCAAAGGGACGGCCGCAGACACACAGATTGGTGTGTACGCCCATCAGAACCACATTCTTTATTCCCCGCTGTTCGAGCAGATTAAAAACTTCCTGGCCGTTATCGCTGATGGCATCCTGGTCGGCGATATCAATGGTTGCGATCTGACGGGTCCAGGGAATTTTTTCTCCCTTCCAGTGCCGCAGACCGGTTTCATCGGGTACCCAGCCTTTGCAGGGCACTTTACAACCACAGCCCCCTGCCCGGACGAAGTCGAGCGGCTGCCCTTCTTTTTCGTCATTCCAGTATTTCCATTTGAAATCCAAGGGTGCCTGGGTAAAGGGAGCGTTGATGGCGCGTTGTCGCTGAGGGGTATCGGCATAAAAATTCATGCGCCCGCTGGGAGCATGAATGATAAAGACTCCCTTATCCCGGGCTGCTTTGAGTGTTTCATTCATCGCGGGCGCCATTTCGGCAACCCGTTTAGCGGCCTGCTTACAGGTATGATCGTCCCACATGTCACAGACGATGATCGCGGTCTCTTCCGGTTTCCAGTAAAAGGTTTCTTTGACAGGACGATATTTTCCCGCGTCATCGGCAACGCGTTTCTGGAGAACAACGGGAAACGGTTTGGTTTCCGTCTTTTTCTCTGCCCGCCCCTGTCCTGCAGGAACGGAAATGAGTGTCAGCAGCAGAGCCGCTACGATCAGACGTTTTCCCCGATTTTGAAACGAGTGCGGATCCATGGTTCCCTCTCAATTTAAATTAAAAAAATATCAATCTCTGCGCGCTTCAAACGAATCTATCATATCAAACGCGGACCATATAAAAAGGAAACTTAATAAATCTCGGGAGTTTTCTGCCTGAAGTTTGTGGTACCAGGGTTTACAATAATTAATCTGACGCGCTCTCTGGCTCAATTTTTATAGAGAGAATCCCCGAGGTTGCCATGACAAAAGCTGTCTGCTTTCAATGCGGTCATATCAAATTTGGCTCGTTCATGCCCTGCGACCAATGTCAGACCCGGCCCCGGACGGATGATGAAATGATTGTGTCCCTGGCCATGAGCGATCATTATTTTGCGGATCCGACACTGGAGCAGATGAGCCAGTACATCCAGGAACATAACAAGCCTCCACAGCTGGATCCGGAATCTGAAAAAGTATTTCGACGTAATTTTGAAGAGGTCAAAGCATCCGGCGCTCTGGATCAACTGTTCGAGGAAGGCGAGGAGACCTGAAACCGGGAATCGAATCGCGCGAACAGAATCCAGGGGGGTGATGTCGACCTGATCAGGAAGCGCACAGAAATGATTTCTCAAAAAAATGCCCCCCAGCCCCGCGTCTCCGTCTATGCCAGCGGCGAACAATCAATGATGGACGCGTCACAGGCACGCAGGCAGCGTTTTTTTCTGCCGATTTTGAAGCTGTTTGTCCGCTCCGGGATCACGCCGAATCTGCTGACTGGACTCTCACTGTTGTGTGGCATCGGGTTCTGCTTTACTTTTGGGCAAAGCTGGGAAGGAGCGCGGCTGGTTGCGCTGGGACTGCTGTTTTTGCATGTACTGCTGGACGGCATTGATGGTCCCCTGGCCCGTTTCATGGGAACGGCGGGAAATCGCGGTTCATTTACCGATACGACAGCAGACCAGTTAGTCGTTGCTTTTACGACGATTACACTGATTCATTTTGATGTGGTCCATGCCACGGTCGGGGGCTTATATCTGCTGTTTTATACGCTGGTCGTGGTTTTCGCGATGATTCGCAGCTCGCTGGCCATTCCCTACAGCTGGCTGGTTCGTCCCCGGTTTGTGGTCTATGCATGGATTCCCATTGATGTTTACTTCCTGCCGGGCACGCTGAATTATCTGCTCTGGTTATGCGTGCTGCCCCTGGCCTGGAAATCGATCACCGGATTTTACAAAATCCGGAAACAACTCTGACGAGTTGAATCCGGATCTGTAAAAATAGAAACGCGAATCTGATTATTTGGTTTTCAGATCAAACTGAAAATCGTTTTCCTGATCGGCTTTGACATCGGCAGTCAGTGTTGTCTGCTCGTTGTATTTGGCCGGAAGCAGTTCATTGCCGGGTTCTTCCGGATTTTTTTCTTTCGAAATTTTGACGGTATAATTTCCAGGAGTTGCTCCAGTAACATCCTGGTTATACATCAGTTCGAATTTTCCGTTTTCATCGGTCATCGCGAAGGCCGTTTTTCCCTGCTGAGGCTGGAAAAGTACATTGGCTGCCGGCAGTGGATTGCCATCCAGGCTCACGGTTCCCGTTACTGTAGCCAGATCGGGCAGCGATTCGCCGCCGGAACAAGCCGTCAATGCTACAACTGCCAGCAGGCAGCCGACGATTTTTTTCTCAAACGCTCTGTCTTTCATGACTTTCATCTGTCTTTCAGTGAATATACTCCCCGTGCGTCAACGGATCGATGGCCGTTGATTAGTGCCAGTCATCGAAAACATGGCAGTTCAGGGAGCGTTGAATCGAAAAGCCCGCTGCCTCCGGATTAGAACGGTGCAGCGGGACATTGATAAAGCATTTCGAATATTAGAATTCGCCGATGACTTCACCGCCGCTGGCAGAAATCAGCGACTGTACGACGGAAGTCATGTCGGCATTTTCACTCAGGAAGCGGACGGCTCCGTCAGCCAGGAGAATATGCACGCCACCGGTGTGGGAACTACCGGCGCCCCAACCATAAACCCGCTGGCTATAGGCTGCATTCCGGGGGCGATTGATGCCCTGACCGGTGGGACGGATGGAATTGGTATGGGTGTACGTATCCCAGTAAGGACCGAAGCCGACATAAACGTCAGATCCGCTGGTCGTTTTTTCAAACGGCGTTTCGATCAGGAGCATGGTGTTACTGGTTCCATCTTTGATCGCAGAAATTCTGGCTGATCCATTCAGGCCCAGTGCGCCTTTTTTAGAGTAGGTGTCTCCCTGGAAAGAGCTGACTTTATCTGAGTCATACTGATTCGCGGCGACACCATAACTGGTGCGATGCGCACCGTTGGAGGTGTAGCTGCCGGCAGTGCTCGTGGTGCCTTTGGGATTTCCGCTTTCAGAAGGACAGATAAAAATCGAAAGCGTTGAGTCGAGCAGACCAAACTGATTGGCAGTGGTGGGTGGCGCGGTATGTCCACAGCTGGAATGCATGGCAGGTCCACTGGGAATCGACCAG